>CAZEGG010000006.1:1861-27162 GCA_964511755.1 uncultured Desulfobacteraceae bacterium
GAAAATGAAGCTATGGGATCGGATACAAAGGGGGATGGAAGCCGGTTTTGATGCAGCCTTATCGGCTGTATACTCAATCACTGAAAAGGCCGGGGAAGGAATAGAACTAACCAGACTGAGACGCGAAAAGGTCAGACTGGAAACAGAGATTACCAGAAGACTGGCAGAATTGGGAAACATCGTCTATGAAAAGATATCAGAGGAGAGGCTTGACGATATAAGTCAAAAATTGCAGATCAAAGATGTTCTGCTGGAAATCGCAGAGAGTGAAGCCCGCATGGTTAATATTGATCGCAAGCTCGCGAAAGAGCTGGAAAGTCGCGGTCAGACGGAAACCGACGCTGAAGCTGAGACCTCCAACTCTTGAAAGCTCAGAGTCTGGCAAGATAACCGTTAGGAGTTCGCAAGGGATATCGGTGATCTGTTGGTTCCATCAGGTTCTTCTCCGCGTTTCTTCACTCTTCCAATTGAGTGACTCGGCTTTCCACTCCTGTTATATAGATGTGGGAAAATTTCGACTCCTTGGTGGCTCCGTGCCAGTGCTTCTCACCGGCAGGGATCAGGACCACGTCGCCGGCAGTAATCACCTCTTGTTCTGATTCGGTTGCGATAATGCCCCGCCCTGCAGTGACGATGAGGACCTGTTCGCTGTCGTGGGCATGGAATTTATTCCGGATGCCTTTCCCGAAGTTCACGATATTAACTTGAAACTCCTTGCTTTCAGGCAGAAGGGCCTGAAGGGTTACATCCGATCCAGTGAAAATTGGATTCTCAAAGGGCTTTTTTGATACCTGACTCATTTTAACAACTTTCATGTATCCGTCTCCTTTTTTCGGGTTCATTTCCACACGAACGCCGGACGCCTCGCCTCACGTCACGTTGATTGCCGATCTTGAATACTGCCAGGTTACCATCATACACCGCATCTGACAATTCAGAATCCAAAGGATTTTATTACACAGTCATTGGCAATTTATCGGCCCTATGAATTATTTATCTAAACAAATTCCATGGTTTTGCCGATTATATAGACAGTTATGAACCACAAAATGCATTCGTTCAGCCCAATCATTCACTCGGGGAGGTTTCTATGGCTCGAAGAAACGATTCTCTACTGGATGCTTTGACCACTTTACCATGGCGGATGAATGTCGTCCTTGCGATTCTTATCTTTTTTCCCTGCAAGTACATCCTCCCTGTTATCCCCGTGTCCAATCCGTTCCTCAAGGGAATTGCACATCAAACTCTCCCGACCGTCGCACCTGGCCTCGCTTTGCTGCTCTTGATGATCGCCGGCTTCTCGGCATTTAATGCGCGGCGCAAGCGGAGACTTTTGGATAATCAACAGGACATATAATCTATCCGATTGATTTTCCGGCAGAACTTTGAAAAACTTGCGGGAGAAGTCTATTGAAGAACCTGAATCTTCCCGATTTTGCCTTTAGTGTGATTCTCGAAACACCTTGAAACAAGCCTTCGTACACCCCGGGCACAGGGAGTCCTGGTGGAAGGGAATCATGATTGACATGCCGGAGCCGTTTTTCTATACTCCTTTCCGAACCATAACCCCTTTGCAGAACAGAGGGATCCGCTGTCCGTGTGATTTCCTCGAGGACCGCATGCGGGATTCCGGTTGCGTCATGATTCCCGCGCAACCCATGTGATAAGACGTCACATCCTCAATACGCCGAAAGGACATTGACTCATGGTCAAAAACGAAACTCAATCGATTGGTGAAAGAATCAGGCGGGTCCGTGAGGCAAAAGGCCTCAGTGTCCAGGAACTGGCAGATAAGGCCGGTTGTTCGGATGAATACCTTTCATGGGTAGAGGCTTCTCAGGTTGAACCGCCGGTGGCCCTGTTGATACAGCTGGCCAAGGCGATGAAACTGGATTCCGGGACATTCCTGGAAACCGCGGATTCGCCGAAACGACGTCTGGAGGAAGCGGCCAAACGGACGGAGCACTATGTGTACAAGACCCTCACGCCGCCGGAGGAGGACACCCACCTCATGGCCTTTTCCGTCACCATTCCGGCGAAAACGTCTCACCAGGGCGTCGGATATCGGCACGAAGGCGAAGAGTATGTCTATGTGGTTTCCGGTGAGGTGAAACTCATTGTAGATCAGAATGAGACGACGCTTATGGAAAAGGAGTCGCTCCGCTTCAATTCCAACCTCGACCACCATCTCTCCAACCCCGGAGACAAGGAGGCTGAATTGCTGGTTATCCTCTATTTGCCTTGAAGGCAGACCCTGATGTTTTCCTCATTCGGCAGGACCGTGAGTTTTCGGAACGCCCTCAAATTCCGCACTGCATAATCCGGCCTGACACCTCCCGGGCATCAGACCCCACAAGCATGCAGTTTAACCACTCTATTTTTGCTTCGGTAAATGTATCTTTTGGTAGAGAGAGCACCACCAGAGCAGACCGCAAGCAGCCAAGAAGATACCCAAGCCGCCAAAGAACCCCGCAAAAAAGATGCCTATCGTCCCTAAATTTCCCATGTTTTCACCTCCTGTCTGTAACAAAAATCCAAGTTAGTGCCCATCCACCAATAGAATTTGGGCACTTGCTGGTTTCCAATCCAGAAATGAGATATGTTTTCACGAGATCAAGAAAAGCAAGGGATTACGCGGAGACGTACGTTAGTACGTCGCATAAGTAATCCCGCAGATTGACGATGAAATTGTGAAAAATAGCCATTTATGGATGGAAACAATTTAAAATAGTCGATATCACAAATTGTCCCGGATTACAAATCAGCAGGAAGGTATCACAGGAGCGTATGATTTGCAATTATGCTGAAAAATAGGTTTGAAATTGAAGAGAACCTTTCAATGCCGTCCTGATACCTGTTCCGATGAAGTCGTAGGAATTGCAGCGATTATTCTTGGATGGGACTGCCGGCAACACGACATTTCCTCGCCTTGAAAAAGACCAACTTTTCTGAGCTTAGCTTGGTTCTTCTTCAAAAGGAGGACCTTCGTTTCGATTCTTTCGAGGGTCTTCTACTTCATTGATTTTCTTTTAGGAAAAATATGATGGGGAGTCAAGAGTCTTATCTGACCGGGCAGAAGAAACGAAGCCGGTGAAATGTGGGTCTTCCACAGAAACACTTTGCTGGATTCCGGGTCAAGCCCGGAATGACAAACAGAAGAAGTCATTGCTCGTTACGCCAGAACCAAGGGAGGCAGAAAAAGCTCATGACTGACGGCTCATGGCACAATGGACGGAGGAATCAGGCAGAGGACATGCCATTAGCCTCATAAGTGAGCAGCCACTCCCATGCTGGCAAAACCGATATCCGCTGGTCGCTAAACTCACGTTTTTCGTTCAGCCGGGTCAATTCCCAGCAGACCTGGGTGGCATGCCTCGGCCGGGTCCCCTTCTTGATTATGAAATCACACTCATTTCTGCTCTTAAAATAGTAGAGTTCCGTCTCGCGGCGGAATAAGTCTATAGCCACGACATTCTCAAGTATCCTTCCCCGGTTTTCAGCAAAAGGGCGTCCGATCGCGGCAAGACTCTTAACGGTGAGCATGGTTCCTTTCCTGAGTTTGTTTACTGCGGTAAACAATTCAGGCTTTTATTGTTTACTTGTCAACTCTTGTATGCGTATGAACTGGTGACGCTTTTCTGCCTCTAGCTCTCCGCCGTTTTGAAAGCATTTTTTCTTATGCAAACGAAAGCGCCACATCTTTGCCCCAAGCAAAGGAGGGGAACCATCCTCCTTGTCCTCGTCTGTGTCTTGAGATGGAGATAGGTCTCAGCTCAAGGCTCACACGAGAAGCAAAGAGGCCGGACAGATAGGTGACAGGGCGGGAATACGCTGGAAAGCCAGGGGGCTTGGAAGCTGGGAGGCGCTGGGAGGCTGATGAGAAAGGGATCACCGGCTCACGAAATCGAGCGTGGCATGAATAATTCGAAAAGTCCCTTGAGCGGCAGCGAGGATTTGTCCATCGGCATTGCGGATCTCCGAACGGGCAAAGCAAAGCCGACGAGTATATTCAGAGGTCTCCGCAGAACAATACAGCGGGGGCTGCTTGGCGGGATGAATATACTGTATGTCCAGGTTGATTGTCGTGCAGTTAAGGTCCTGCTCCAGCTTCGAGAATACGGCCCAGGCCATCGTGGTGTCCATCACGGTTGCGAGGATGCCCCCATGAACCTGGCCGGGGAACGGCCAGCAGACGTTCGGGTTCGGAGTCAGACAGGATTTTGCTTTGCCATCAAAAGCCCTTTCTACGCGAAGCCCTACGGTGCGATAGAGCGGATTGTTGTTGAGCTCTTGTAGGGCGGTACCGGATATCTCCATTGTGTTGGTCTCCTTGCGTGTTCACTTGCTCGGAAATTCGTTCGTGAAGTTCTGTCTGATCCCGATGAGGTTGCGCTGGATTAAAATGGCACACATGGGCCTGACTGTCAAAGAATCTTCTCTACCCGGGCAGAGATAAGGAGGTCAGCGGAACTCAGGATTCCCCGGAAAGACTGGATTCCGGGTCAAGCCCGGAATGACAGACAAAGGAAAGTGATTTATGATGAAATGCGTCAGGATGCCGGGAGGCGCGGAGGCCGAAAAGAGGGAAGTATGACAGCAAGGCGGGCGGGAAGCTGGAAAGCCTGGAGCGGCGCGAATGAAATGAAGCCGTGTCTCACGGCGGTCAGGACTAGATTGGGGTGATCAGGACGATCTTTCCGATGTGGCTTCCCTGTTCCATGAGACGGTGGGCATCCGCGGCCTTTTCGAGCGGGAAGGTCGCCGCCATGACCGGTCTGATCCGGTCTGATTCAATCAGCGGCCAGATCTCGGCTTCCAGTTTCGCCGCGATCTCCGCCTTGGCCTCGGGGGTGCGCGGACGAAGAGCGGAGCCGGTCAGGGTAAGCCGCTTCATCAGGAGCTGCATCAGGTCGATCTCCACCCTGGAGCCTTTCTGGAAAGCGATGTTCACGACACGGCCGTCGGTCGCGGCGAGGTTCAGGTTCCGGCCCACATACTCCCCTCCGACCATGTCCAGGATTACGTCAACGCCCTGTCCATCCGTGGCCTCTTTCAGGACCTGTACGAAGTCGTCCTCCCGGTAATTGACCGCAATTTCGGCCCCCAGTTTCCGGCACGCGGCGCATTTCTCCTCAGTTCCCGCCGTAGTAAAAACCTGCGCACCCCGCTGCCTCGCCATCTGGATTGCGGTGGTGCCGATCCCGCCCGAGCCGCCGTGCACCAGGAAGGTCTCCCCATCCTTGAGGGATGCGCGGTCGAAGACATTGGTCCACACCGTGAAGAAGGTCTCCGGGAGGGCGGCCGCCTCTTCCATGCGGAGCCCGGTCGGGACGGGAAGACACTGGCCCGCCGGTGCCGTTACGAATTCAGCATATCCGCCGCCGTTGGTAAGTGCGCACACTTGATCTCCCACGGACCATCGGGAGACACCGGCGCCCACGGCCGAGACCTCGCCGGCGACCTCGAGACCGAGGAGGGGCGACGCACCGGCCGGCGGGGGGTATTTCCCTTCACGCTGCATGATATCCGGGCGGTTGATCCCGGCCGCAGAGACCCGGATCAACACCTCTCGGGAACCGGGGGCGGGCCGCGGTCCCTCTTTCACCACCAGGACTTCGGGGCCTCCGGGCCGTTCGGCATGGATATAGCGCATGGAGTTTCTCTCCATCTCTACTGCACTTTCCGGGTTAACGACCGCCTATGGAACGAGGGTTTCCGTGCTCAGCACTCACCTCTTACCAGCATTTCCAGGTACCTTAGGATTTCGAAGACTTCCTTTTCCCGTCTCTTTCCAAGGCGCCTCTCGGGCCCTCTATACAATCGATCGTTCGCCCTTCGGCGTTCCCTCCTCAATTTATTGTATTTGTTCGCCCTTGGATCAAGGTCTTTCATCGACTTCCCTCACCTCCGAATCTATTTTTGCCACGATCCGTCCCATCCTCGGTCTCGACGTGATCCCTTTTTTGTCTATCGGGCATGACCGTCAACGCCGGTGCAGGAAGTCGATGATTGATCAGGAGGACAATGCAGCTCAGCAGTGATGCCGTGGCATCAACCAAAATAACCGGCATAAATGACGACGAGATAGATAATGGCCGGAATCAGTATAGCCCGAGGAACTTGCAGAGTAATCTATTTCAAAAACCGGAGGAAGCAAATAGGGTGGTTCATGTATTTTCGAACTACATACCGGACACCCCTGATCCCGCGATCCGTTAAATTCTCTCTGCCGGGCCCGAGGTTTCCCTTCTATTTCCCGACACAAGTTGCCTGACATGCAGCCGTTGCCTCATGACATCATTAAATGGATGGTCAACGCGGCTTGAATCACAGATACGATGGCTACTACGCTGAGGACAAATACCGAGATCGGTGTCCTGAACTCATGGCCGCCTTTCTTGATGAAATAGGCATGAATCGAAAAGGCAAATATTCCGCATCCGCTCAGTATCAGGGAAAGGATGAATCCGGGGTAGGATCGGCTGAAGACTAAAATCAACCCGTATAATACGAGAAACAACATTGGGACGTGGAGAACCAGAAACAAGGTTATGCCTCCCGGCAGTCCGAACAATTCCCATTCTCTCCAGTAGGCGGAATCAATTTCATGGACAATCAAGAATACGGCGTTTGCGAAATACAGCCAAAAAAGTAGATCATGCATGATCCTGCTCCTTTCCGCTTGCACAAAATACTATACTGTACCGGCAGCGGCCCACAAGGCCTGCAGCACTAACGAAGCCATACTCGATGACGCTTATTCAACGCCGGACAGCAAAGTACGAACAGCGGCTTCCGTTGCTTTCCAAATCCTTTTGTCGGAAATCAAATCGGGCTCAAATACCAGCTGCATACCGAGACCGTCGGAAATGCCGATCAGGAGCCGTGCTGGCTCTTCCGGAGGTATTTTTGCGGCGATTACGACCCTCCCCGGCAAGGTTCTCCAATCTCCGTCAGCTGCCATCTCTCGAATTGAGGACGGACTGCTGCCCCGCGATGCGACCGAACACGATGCATTCCGGAAGCGCGCAACCGCCGAGACGGCTAGCACCGTGAATGCCTCCGCAGACCTCACCAGCGGCGAAAAGGTGCGGGATAGGCTGATTATTCAAATCTACGACTTGTGCTTTTGGATTAATTCCTACGCCTCCCGACGTATAATGCACTTTGGGCCACAACCGTATTGCGTAGAATGGGGGCTCGATTAATGGTTTCGCACCCTGGCGAGCCGGTTTCCCGAACAGGTCCTGCTCTTTTCCCGTAACCGCATTATTGTAACGCTTTACCGTCTCCTCCGGTTGCCCATCCGGCATGGCAAATGACGCGGCAAGATCCGTCAATGATGCATATTCTTTCACATACCCGCGTTTGAGGCAGTATCGGAGGCTCTCCCCGTCGGATTCCGCCCCGGCTGCGTCCACTATGCCCACACACGGATGACCGGTCCTAAAAATGGCGTCACAGCGTTGTCTCCGATCAGACCATTCATTGACAATGCGCTGACCGGTGGAGGGATCGACCAGTATGCCGGCAGGGTATACGCTGTATGAGGCGAACCTGGCTCCCCTGCCGTAGCCTTTCTCATCGGCACAGCCCCAGGGACCCAGCTGTATCCAGGAAAGATGAACCGGAGCGGCATGTATGGCCAAAGCAGAGATCAGGCCCTCGGCGGTTGCCCCTCGATGGTTGGTTGATTCGACAGATTCATTCAAAGCGGGGTTCTGAATCATGCGGAATGGAACGTCGCTGCCGAACCCTCCGGTCGCCAGGATGACGGACCTGCCCGCGCGAATATTCTTTACCGTCCCGCTTTCGGCATCAGGAAATGTATAACCGGAACGTATCGCCACGCCCTGCACAGCGCCCCGGCTGTCCGTATGGATACGGGTCAAGAGACAATCGGTTCGTATTTCAACACCCCGCTTTTCCAGTATCCCGCATCCCGCTCTTATCAGATCTGCTCCGGAATGGCTGCGGATCGTCAGGCAGCGTGCCACGGAATGCCCTCCGAAGCGGTCCAGCCGATCCATATATCTCACGCCCAAAACGTCCCGTGTCCAGTCTATGGCACCGGCCGCGTTCTCTGCCACGACCTTTACCAGGTCAGGATGATTCAGACCCAATCCGGCCCGCATCATATCTTCATAGAAGAGCCCCGGCGAGTCTTGTATTCCCCTCTTCTTCTGCAGGTAATTATTCGACGCGGCCAGGCCTGCATCGCTGATCCGCGTGTTTCCCCCGGTCAATTTCATCTTTTCGAGTACGATGACAGAGGCGCCTGCCCGGTCGGCTTCTATGGCCGCGGACAACCCCGCAACACCGCTGCCGATTATGACCACATCTTTTTGCTCGTCCCAATCAGGCATCCGGCAATCTCCATCCTGTTGAGGCCATCATGCCGCCTCAATTGTACTTCTCGCTGCCTTGGTGGTACTCAGCTCTTTCCTCCCTCGGAAGGACTTCAATGCAGCTTCTTATTTGCCGCTGTTCGTGCTCATTCAGGTGCATTTTATGGTAACAGAAAAGCGGGGAGCGTGTAAATGACAGAGAGGGCTCAGCAGTGTAGAGTATGCCTGAAACCCTCGCACCCGGCACACAAAGTTCGGCAGATCGTGGTGTCGGGGACGCGCCGTATGTACTTCAGAAATACATGAATGACCCCATTTGCTTTTTCCGGTTTTCAGACTAAATTCCCTTAGGTGTTTTTCAAGCTGCGCTCATCCTGACAAGTGGTCAGACAGCTATTTACGATGACTGCTTTCTTTGATATCAGTGCGTTGCTGCTGAACTGCAAATTCCAGCCGATCAATCGTCGGCCTCCCACATCGGCATTGACGATCAGGCGCAACAGGCAAAGAAGGGATCACTTCAAAAGCGGGCGTGAGCCTGATCATGGTTAAAACAAATTTGGCGGTGGAGAAGTCGATGGAAGAGTTCGATCCAAAAGCGACAGGATATAAGAATTTAAGAAAGGACCGGCGAAAGGCGGATGACCCCTCGTATAAAGGGCCTGAGAGGCGTCTGGGAAAAAGACGGGAAAAAGAACTTTTGAAGATCATAGAGCACCTGGAGGGGGAAACCAAAAATTAACCGGATTTCATCCGCAAACGGTCATTTCTGGATCGGAAATCCGCCGGCGTAGTGCGCCAAACGCTTCTTGAGAAAGATTCCAAGGGCATTATTCAGACGGAATGCCGGATTCCCTTTCCAACGATGGGATGAAGGATTCGAAATTCATGGTGCCCGTGGCCTGGTAATGATCTCCAGCGCGGCGCACATCTCCGCATGCTTCCAGCAGCTCGCAATGGCTCACAATCTCGTTTTCAGCCATCAGGATGCCGTATCCCTTCAGCTGCCGTTCCTCAAAGTGTTCCCGGGCGATCTCCGCGGCCGTCTTCTGCCCCCGCCGCACGATGTCCAAAACAGCACCGCATCTCTGAATATGGTGCTCCACCAACTCATCCACCCGTTTTCCCAGGTCAATCTCGTTCCATTGGCTTCCATAGAACAGCCGGTGGGCCGGCAGCACAAGCAATTCCCCGGAATCCGTGCCGATCTTTTTCAGCTTCTTGAGAGAGCGGATGTAGGCCCTGAGACCGAAGATCTCTTCGGCATGCGTATAATCGGGGCTCAGGATTTCCCTGACCGGATGAAAAAACGCCTCCTGGCTGGGCCACGGGGTGATGCCCGGGAGCACGGTATCCCCTATGAGGATGGCCTCTCCTCCCAGGATCAGGGCAAGGGCGTCGGGACTGTGCCCGGGAACATGACGGATGTCCACAGCATCGCCGAGTTCCCCGTTCCCCTCATGGACGGCCCTGATCGGCACCCTGCTGCGGGTCCGGTGATATTCGAGACAGTTTTCCGCTATGTATGACTCCGGCATGAAACAACGCCAGCAAAAGGCCGGAAATCCCTTCCTGAAATCCGGCGGGGCATCATCCGGATAATACCGGATCAATCGATCATAGACCGAATGGGCCTTCACCTCGGCCCCGGTCTGGGCGGTCATTTCTGCCAGGCCGCCGTCATGATCTTCATGGCCGTGGCTTATGAGGATCGAATCCAGGTCCTTTGCTTCGATGCCGACGGCCTTCATCATTTTCAGCAAGGTTGCGCCCATGCCGAGCCTCCCGGTGTCCACCAGAAAGGGTTTGTCGAGCATGACCAGGTAGTTCCAGGTGGGTCCCAGGTCCCAGTCACCGCCGTAGCCGTTCTCGGTCGGAAGCCCGAAAATCTCTATTCCCGAAGGGAGTTCCAACTTCAGGAGCATCCCGTTTCCGTTTGCATCTCCCATTTGGATGACTTCCACGATTTCCTTCAGCATCAATATACTTCCTCCTCAGTATCGATTCGACAGACCGGCAGTCTGTCCTGTTGAAAAGAATATACGGGTAAAATCTCCGGGCACAACACGTGGGATTTCCGGTGGGACGGTCAACCCGATTTCCGGCGGACGATGAACCAGGGGTTGAGAAGATCTTCCTTATTGTATCTGAGCGGCCGGCCGGAGTGAAAATCCTCCACCACGGCGCCGGCCTGTTCGGCGATGGCCTGGCCTGCCGCGGTATCCCATTCGCAGGTGGGACCGGTACGGGGATAGACATCCGCCGTGCCTTCCGCCACCAGACAGAACTTGAGCGAACTGCCGGCGGAGATAAATTCCACGTCTCCTTTTTTTTGGCGGCATCTTTCTACGAACGTCTCGAGTTCCGGAGTGGTGTGGGACCGGCTGCCAACGATGGTGTACGGCCTCGCAGGTCTTGCGGCGAGCGGCAGGGGCGAGGACTTGCCGAGCAGTTCCTGGAAGGCCTGCTCCGGATTCCCGCGCAGCGATTCGCTCAATTCCGGCGTCATAAGCAGCTTGCGGGCGCCCGTGTCCGGAGCGGCGAAATACAGGATGTTCTTTACCGGAACGAGGATCACGCCGGCTACCGGCGTCCGGCCATGGACGCGGGCGATGTTTACGGTGAACTCCCCGTTCCTCTTGACGAACTCTTTGGTGCCGTCCAGGGGGTCCACCACGAAAAAGATCTCCCATGACCGTCGTTCGGTGAAGGGCAGGTTCCGTCCCTCTTCGCTCAGAATGGGAAAACCGGTCTTTTTCAGATGGCCGGAGATGATCTCGTTTGAGCGCAGATCGGCCAGGGTCAGGGGGGAATGGTCGCTCTTCTCCGTCACCTGAAAATCCGAATCGTATACTTCGAGGACAGCCTTTCCGGCCTCGACCGCAGCCTGGATCATGGTGAGCAGTGTCTTCATGTGTTGTGACGTCTCCTGGATTGAAGGAATGCCGGTCAAGGAGCACCGGCGATGGGTACGCGGGCCGGAGAACCGGTCTCGATTATTCGGCCAGTACGAACTTGTCCTGTCTTCTCATGTCGGTCCGGATTGCGTGCCGGTGACATGCGATTCAAAACGTACCAATCAGCAGAATAAAAGTCAACACGGGACCCTTCCTCTCTGAGCATCATGCTTTACCAGGGCGCGAACGGAGAGGGCTCATGCGGTGTGCCTGCCGTCGGCGGAGGTGCACCAACAGCTGATGAGTCGGCAGCCGAGACAACGGGTTTCCTGTTGACGAGGAAACCCGAAAGACATATACTTTTTACAAGTAAATGGCGGTCTTGGAAGCTCTTTCCGGCTTTTGAATCGCGGGCGTAGCGGGATGGTCCCGACCGTCCGCAAACCCATGCCCGGGTGCAGTGCCCCGGCCGACGGCTGGTGGTGCCTGAAAGGACGGAGAACCGTGATCGAATCGACAAGATGTTCAAGAATATGCAGCATGGCGCGGCGGACTACTGTCCTCCTGGCGGTGTTTGCCGTTGCGGAGTTTGTTGCGCCCGCCTGGCTGCATGGGGAGGGAGACATGACACTGACTATTACATCCAGCGTTTTTGCCAATGGCGGGAATATTCCCCGCGCGTATACCTGCGAGGGGCAGGACATTGCACCTCCGCTTGGTTGGACGGGCGTGCCGCAGAAAGCGCGCAGCCTGGCGCTCATCGTGGACGACCCGGATGCACCCGATCCCAAAGCGCCCAAGATGACCTGGGTCCACTGGGTGCTCTACAATATACCGCCGGATGCGGCGGGCCTGCCCGAGGCGGTCACGAGCCGAAGTCTGCCCGCCGGAACCGCAGAGGGACTGAACGACTGGCGCCGGACCGGCTACGGGGGCCCCTGCCCGCCCATCGGCCGCCACCGCTATTTTTTCAAGCTTTACGCTCTGGACACTGTGCTGGAAAAATTGAAAAACCCCACCAAGGCACAGGTGGAGGCCGCGATGAAAGGACACATCCTGGAGCAGGCGGAACTGGTGGGCACGTACCAGAAGGGACAGTAGCAGCGGCCCCGATCCACCATCGACGTATCATCTGTCCCACGTCTCGCCGGATCGCCTTCACTCGCTCCTCCCGCACACAACGGGGAGGTTCAATTGCTTTTCAGCGGCCGGGCGACACGTCCGAGTCCGGGCGAAAGATCACGTGCTCCATAACCAGCGCGGCGATTACCCCGACCACGAACGCATTGCCGAAAATGGGTCTGAGAACCACAGGGAAGGAACGCAGCACTTCCGGCTCCAGAAACGCGACGACCGTGGCGAGCAGGACCGGAAGGCCGACGATCAGCCCATGCTCAAACCGGAATGCCTCACTGGCCTGCAGGAGGACGGACAGCCCTGTAGCTACCTGGGCACACAGGATGTAGGTGAAAACACATCCGATGACCGTCGGCGGGATGTGCCCGATCACCCCGATGGTCAAGGGAGAGAACGCCAGGAGCAGGAGGATGCAGGCCGCGGGGAGAAGGGTGAACCTGGACGCGCATCCGCTCGAAGCCACGACGCCGGGACTTAAAGAAAAATCGACCGGGCCCAGCACACCGAAAAGTCCGGACGCCGCGTTGGCAAGGCCCGTGAAGGCGATGCCGCGGGTGAGCCTGCCGGGCATGCCTGAAGGCTTGATCAATTCATATATGGCCTGGATGGAACCTAGGTCGTTCACCGATAAGGCCAGGAAGCAGAAAAGGAAGGAGACCAGAACACCCGGATCGAATGAGGGGCGGATGATCAGGTGTGTGAAGAATCCGGCGAAGGCCTTCCCGGTGGAAACCGCTCCGGCTTCCGGCGTGTCGCCGAACAGGAGGTAATAGACCAGTGATCCGATCGCCATGGCCCACACGATCACCGTCGATTTCCAGATGCTTGACAGGCGTCGCTGCGCCAGGAACATGGCGAAGAGAAACAGGAGCGCAAAGACAAGATTGGCAAGGGGCGAAGCAGGACCGGACCGGACTATGAGATTTCGGAGTGTGGGTGCGAGACTGAACGAGATCAACAAGAGGACAGCAGCGACCACCCGGGCAGTGAACAGGGCTTGCAGATATCGGAATACGCCGCTGACGCTCGCCAGGGCGAGAAGAAGCCCGCCTGCGAAGATGGAGGAATAGACGGTGTTCACGGGGAATCCCCGGCTGGCGATGACCCCGATGAGCAGTACCGTGGACGGGCCGGCAATCAGCGGAAGGCGGTGCCCCCACAGGACCTGGCAAATCAGGGTGAGGGCGGTGATGAAGCACAGTTTCTGCAGGTACATCACCTGGCTGCCCCATGCGCTGAAATGGAGTCCTCCCGCCACTTTGCCGATGATGATAATCCCGGGCACGGCAATGGCCAGCCATTGAAGGCCGAACAGGAGCAATGCCCCAAAAGGCGGACGTTCTTCAAGACCATACCTGAACTGCATCCGGATACCTCCCTGCGCCCTTCTCTTCCGATTCCCATATCCGGCGGCAAAAGCCCCGATCCGCCCGTCACTATTGAGCGCCGGAGCACCGGACATCTGCATCATACTGTTCCAAGAAACAAATTTCAATCAGGTTGATGGTGTCCTGGTCGGCCGGCAAGGCATCATCTGTTGTGCTGTTTTGCACCTGATGCGTTGCGCCCCACCCCTTTTCCTTTGCCATCTTGACAAAGAAAAGGTAAGCTGGGTTGGCCTGTATTCGGCAGCCGTACTCCCATGGGACTCCGGCGCAGGAAGCGCAATTGACAGAGATCACGTCGGAATCGAGCCTTTCCGCGAGTGCTGCCCACCCTGACACCGAAAGCTTACCGTGCCGTGCCGGATTCGGCGGGGTTGCTGCCGACAGGGGAAAAAGTCCTCAATAGCACATGAATTTCTCATCGCAAAGACATCTGAGCGGTCCGGAACGCCTGAAGCTGTTCTTCGCACTCTCCAGGACACCGCACGCCGTGCTGGATATGGCTACGCCCTGCCTTGCGGCCTTGCTCTGGCTCGGTGCGTTCCCTCCGCTGCGGGTCGTCCTGCTGGGGTTGATAACGGTTTTCGCCGGCTATACATCCGTCTACGCCTTGAACGATGTCATCAACCACCGTTCCGACAGGGAGAAAGTCCAACAGGGCGGATTTCAGGATGCCGGCAATTACCTGGACGGGGTTATGGTACGCCACCCCCTGGCCCACGGCCTGATCGGTCTGGGAGAGAGCCTGTTCTGGACCACGGGTTGGGGCGTTCTGGCAGTGGCGGGCGCATTCATGCTGAATCCCGTGTGCGTCCTGGTCTTCATGAGCGGCTGTGCACTCGAGACAGTCTATTGCCTCATGTGGCGGGTGACCTGGTTGCGGAGCATCGTCAGCGGAGCTGTCAAGACGTCTGGTGCATTAGCCGCCGTGTTTGCAGTAGATTCTCATCCCTCGTTCTCTTTTCTGCTCTTCCTGTTTCTATGGCTGTTTTTCTGGGAGATCGGCGGGCAGAACATTCCGAACGACTGGGCCGACATAGAGGAAGACAGACGTGTGCAGGCAAAGACCATCCCGGT
This sequence comes from uncultured Desulfobacteraceae bacterium, assembly GCA_964511755.1. Taxonomy (GTDB): domain Bacteria; phylum Desulfobacterota; class DSM-4660; order Desulfatiglandales; family Desulfatiglandaceae; genus B46-G9. The sequence goes on from CAZEGG010000006.1 coordinate 16,706, forward strand.
GAAATTCGGACCCGAAACAGCTTCCGTATTCATAGTCTGTTTCCTCGTTATTACTCCGGCGGTCAGTTATGTGCTCTTGAGACTGACACCGTACAATTTCGGGCTGCCGTACCTGACGGCCTGTCTCCTGGCGGGGATTTGTCTGCTTCTCGTCCCTGCCTTCCGGCTGTTCAAGACCAGGGATCGGAGCCATGCGATAGCCCTTTTCAACAGGGCCAGCTATTATCCCCTGGCCCTGCTGGTTGTGGTGACGGCGAGATCCTTGCTCTGAACCCAAGAGAGGAGATACCTCGACGTGAAAACGTTTGATCCTGAAGAACTCTCCGGTTTCAACGGCGAGACCGAGGCTCCCGTTTATGTGGCGGTCAAAGGAAAAGTGATCGATGTGAGCGAGAGCAGATTATGGAAAGGGGGCCTTCACATGAGACGCCACCATGCAGGCAAAGACCTGTCGGTGGATTTCCAGGCCGCTCCCCATGGTGAGGAGGTGCTCGAGCGCTACCCGCAGGTGGGCATCCTCCAGGAGAAAAAGACACCGGAGAGAAAAGTTCCCAAGGTCCTGGCATGCCTTCTCGCGCGATATCCCATGCTCAGGCGTCACCCTCACCCCATGATGGTGCATTTTCCGATCGCCTTTATGTTCTCCACGCCCGTCTTCACGATTCTGTATCTCCTTACGGGCGTCAAATCGTTTGAGCTGACGGGCTTTTACTGTCTGGGAGCAGGCATCTTTTTCACTCCTGTGGCCATACTCACGGGCTTTTACACATGGTGGCTGAATTACCTGGCCAAATCCACCAAGTCCGTGACCGTCAAACAACGGGTTTCATTGATCCTGCTGGCCCTCGAGATCGTTCTTTTTGTCTGGCGGGCCCGTTCACCCGGAATTCTTGACACAATGACCACGGCCGGATCGATCTATTTTGCGCTTATCCTCTCTTTGCTTCCCCTCGTCACCATCATCGGCTGGTTCGGTGCGAAGCTGACGTTTCCCATTGAACGGGACTAAATATCCAGGTCCAGAGGATCCGATCCGAAGTTGCCCCTGGAAAGGGCTATTGCCGCAAAAAGCTGGGAGTGAAGCAGAAGTGGAAGATCAAGGAAGCAACCTTTGGAGAGTTGCATGAAGCTCAGTGAATCTGAAAGGTTTGTACAGGATCTCGTCAACGAAGCTTTTTGCCATGTCCGGCGAAAGTTCTCTCTCGGCCAGCAGATTGCCGGTCATGAGCACAACCGGTACAAGAGGGGATGCGGAAAGGGACGGCGCAGAGTTGCCGCTTCACTCCTGCCCATTGGGAAAGAGGACAGACTCGGCGACTTCCACGATCTCCTTCGACGTGACAGACCCTTTTGAGAGGAATAATGAAGCACCGCCCGTGAGGGCGACTTCCTGTGTCTCCTGCGAATCGTAACCACTCAACATGACAATTGTCACGGTCGGATGCAGGCCCTTGATTTCTCTGGTGAGTTCGAGGCCGCTCTTGTCGGGCAGTCGAATATCCATGAAAATGAGTTTGGGGAGACACTCATCAATCTTTCCAGAGGCCTCTTTGGCATCCGATGCCTCTTCAATGCTCACTGACGGAAGGCTTGACGCCAGTACGCTCTTCACGGTTTTCCTGAAAATGGCACTATCATCTATCAACAGTATGCCGGACACCGCCACTTTCCGCGATCTTTGGAGAAATCGCGATACCTCCGAACAAAGGTTGGCAAAAGGCACTTCAATAGATTTTCCTTTCAGGTTCATCCGGATCCCGCCCAACTCAGGCGAGGAGAAATCTTTCCCTTACGGGATACCCGGAAAAACCTCTTTTCGAATGCATTCTATGGCTTCATGGCAGAGAAGCATATGGGGTGTCTTGTGTATTTGCTCCACAATCCGTCCTTTTAATCAGCTACATAGCAGCCCTTCCGCTGCGAATGATCCCCGCACCCTCTCAACACCCCGAAAAAGGCATCAGCCTGAAGCAGCAGCACGATTAGTCTCTTGCCTTTCGGCCGACTGCATTACATCCGGATCCAAAAGGTATTCAGGCAGCAACAGCCAGATCATCTCCCATCCTTTGCTATTGACCACCATGACAGACCCATTCTCCCCAACGGATTCATTCCTGCAGTGTGGCAGAATCTCGGGATGTTCTCTTTTCAGCTTTTTCCAAATAGCATCGGAATCGTCAACCATGCTCACGGCACGGATGGCATCCACTACCGAAATCCGCCCGTCGTGCGTGAACCGAACAGGTCCCTCCACCAAATTCAGAACGACAGCCTCTTTCATGAAAGTATCTCCTATTCCCGGATTTGAGATTACTCTGATATTTCCCGAACGGGAAGATCTTCTCCCTTCGCTGAAGAATCGAGTTGTCAAGACCGCCTGTTTGTCTTTAGGAAACAGGAAAAGAAAGAAAAGTGGAATGGGGCAAATCCTGTATTCTGGGACAAAAGCTCATGCATATTCCTTTGCAGAAGAAGAGAAGGAGGAGACAGATGACGCGCAAGACCGGAGAGTTCGATTATTTTGGCGGTTCTTTTCTTCTCGGGGGCGAAGACTCTCATGGTCTCCGCCGAGATGGGATAAAAGCCACACGCCATCCTCATGACGGATGTCTTGCCTGCCTCGTTAGGGTCAAGGAGGCCGTGGCATTCTCCCTTCCTCTTGGACAGGCTTGCCGGAATCCGGGAAAAAGGGTATAGTTGAGTGAGTTCAACGGTCGGGCTGAGGGAATAATCCAGGATCGTCCCTGGGAAATGAAGGGAAAAGATGTGCCGCTCATGCAATTGAAACACAAATGGTATGACAGGGATCGACGTTTCGAACAACTGGACGAGTATGTGAATACGGAACATCGGACCAGATTCGGCTTTGAAAACCTCAGTGAAGCGGAAAAGGCGGAGCGTGTCCGCCGTCATTTTGATTCAGTGGCTTACAGGTATGACGTAATGAATACCTTGCTCAGCCTGGGTATCCATTATCTATGGAAACGCAAGGCCGTGCGCTTGCTGGATCTGGACGCAGGTGGTCGTGTCCTGGATGTGTGCGGCGGCACCGGAGATCTGTCCATTCTGGCCGACCGGAGCGTCGGACACGCCGGACAGGTGTTCCTCTGCGACATCAACTGGGACATGATGGCGGCCGGCAGGTCGAAGCGGACGAATGCGGCAGCCCGCCGGCGGATCAGGTATGTACAGGGAGACGCCGAGCAGATCCCGTTCCCGGATGATACCTTTGATGCGGTGATGGTGGGATTTGCCGTGCGCAATATTACCCATATGAAACAGGCGTTTAAAGAGATGGTCCGGGTCCTCAGGCCGGCCGGCAAGTTTCTCTGCCTCGAGTTCTCCAGACCGGTTTGGGGCTGGTTCCGGTGGTTGTATGACTTCTATTCTTTTAATGTCATGCCGGCACTGGGAAAAGCGATAGCGGGGGACAAAAAGGCCTATACTTGCCTGCCGGAAACCATCAGGCAGTTTCTCTTGCCCCATGAGCTTTCGGAAATCTTCGAGGAAGCAGGACTTTCACGCATCCGGTATCGGCTGCTGACCAACGGGATTGCCGTGGCGCACATCGGCTTTAAACCAGTGGAACCTTCCTCATCGGGAGAGAATACAATTGCCCGCGAGAGATGATGCGATAGTGCTGAATGCGCCGGAAACAGAGGAAGCAGGAAGGCGTACGTCTTTAATCTTCACGATTGGGTTTGCGGTCAGAATGCCCAAGGCGCACAGGGGGCGTCCATACGGCTTCCGTCATGACAAAATACATGGTTTCCCCTATTGATGGGTCTGTTTTATTTCGAGTACTCTGCGGTCTGAAAAAGGGCCGCACCGAATCGAGGAATTTATTCCCCATACGCCCCGGATGGGCGCAACGACCAGGATACAAAGGAGGAAAAACTATGGCAAATTGTGGAGAAATGAAAAAGGGAGATCTTTTTGTGTGCAAAACCTGCGGTCTTGAACTGACCGTCTCCAAGGCCTGTTCCTGTGGTTCGGGGGGCAAAGAGGCGTGCACCGTACCCCTCCAGTGCTGCGGCAAGGATATGGTCAAGAAGTAGCCGACGATCTTTTGAAACTCTCTGGTTCCACGGACAACGCGCCGTCGGCGGGTGTGGTGGTGTCTCTATGTTAAGGAGGGGATTCATCTCCGAAAATCAGGCTGAACGCTCGAAGAGGTCCGGGGAACCAGGGTGATATACGAGGGAGGTGAATCTTTCAGACGGAGATGCCCATGAAGGATGATGACTACGATTGGGATGAGGGCAGGGAAAGCGAGGCATGGGAGATCGAGCGGGAATTGAGGAAGACTTTCGATGGGATGAAGAACAGGATCCCTCTCCTTCTTTTTACAAGTCCCGGGAAGAATGAGCCCTTCAACGAAGCAACGCGGCAAATCATCCGCGGCATTCGGCAATTGACCGACAAGGTCGATCTGCTGGAGTTCGACCTCAGTCACAAGATGGCACGGAAATGGAACGCAGACCGGTCCCCTACCCTGCTTTTCGATCCGGAGAGATATCATATCAGGTGGCTGGGAGCTCCTGCAGGGGAGGAAGTGCGCACTTTTGTACAGGCTCTGATCATGATGGGGCAGGGGATGACAAGTCTCCAGCCGCAGGCAAGAAAGATCCTGGACAAAATAGAGGGGCCGCGTAACATCAAGATCTTTGTCAGCCCGACTTGTCCCTACTGTCCCCAGCAGGCCGTCAACGCATTGATGGCAGCCATTGAGAAACCCGAAACGGTTTCGCTTGAAATCATCGACATCCTCGCAAATGCCGATCTGGCCGACGAATATTCGGCACAGAGTGTGCCCCAAACTTTTGCCGACGAACTCCTTATAGCCCAGGGCGCCCAGCCGGAAGAACTTTTCATGCTGTCACTCGACAGGCTGGAAGAGCAGAGCTTCTTCATACCCGACGACGATGCAGAGGAAATTGAGGCGGACCTTGTGATTGTGGGAGGAGGCCCGGCCGGACTTACCGCAGGGATTTACGGAGCGCGAAGCGGACTGAATTCGGCAATCGTTGAGAAGGACACGCTTGGGGGACAAATCGCGATCACCCCCTTCGTTGAAAATTATCCCGGCGTGAGCCAGGCAGGGGGGAAAACACTGGTGGACCTGATGGTAAGCCACGCTCTGGAATACTGCAGGATTTTCCAGGGGGAAGAGGTGATGGAGATCCGGACCGGAAGGCCTCTCCAGGTGACAACCAACAAGAGACGCTTCATCGCCAGGACGGTTCTGCTGGCAACGGGAGCCAAACATCGCCGTCTCGACAAACCCGGAGAATCCCGCCTTTCCGGCCACGGGGTCAGCTACTGCAGTGCCTGTGACGGCCCTCTTTTTCGAGGGCGAAAGGTGATTATGGTGGGCGGCGGAAACAGTGCGGTGACCGAGGCCCTTCACCTCAAGAATATCGGCGTTGACGTTACCCTTGTCCACCGCAGGGATACACTCAGAGCCCAGGAACAGCTCGTCGGGAATCTCAAATCCAACCAAATTCCCGTGACGTTCAATACGGAGGTGAAGGAAATCCGGGGAAAAGACCGGGTGACCGAGGTCGTACTCCATGACAACAAGACCGGGGAAGACAAGACATTGGAAGTGAACGGCGTTTTTGTTGCCGTGGGTTACGAACCTGCCGTCGCATTGGCACAGAAAATCGGCGTCGAACTCACGCCGGAAGGCTACATTCGGCATGATGCCCGCCACCGCACCAATATCCCCGGAATTTACTCTGCCGGGGATGTGGAGGGCGGGTACAAGCAGATCGTAACGGCGGCGGGCCAGGGTGCGGAGGCAGCACTTTCCATTTTTGAAGATCTCGTCAATCCGTACTGGAAAAGGGCGACCTCCCCTGACGAGCAGCCGAAAACAAACGAGAAATGAGCACGAGGACCAAGTATCACACATGGAGGAGGGATCGATGGACGTCAAGACTTTTTGCGTGGATTTAAGAGGCGAGATGGCGGAATGGAAGGCGAAAACCAATGAGCTCATCCGGGATCTGGATAGACGGTCTCCAAGTGATAAAGCCGGAGCATCCGGCTCGATCGATGATCTCAGCCGCATGATTGATGAGATCGAGAAAAGAATCGACCGGCTTGAAAATGCATGCCCCGCGGATTGGGATTCTGAAAGGGTGGAATTGGGAGAAATGGTTGCGGAGCTGAAGGAGAAGTGGAGCGAAACAGCGGCCATGTCTCCGGACGATTTTTGACAGCATGCGCCCCTGATTTCAGATGCGTCATCCGTGACCCTGATAATCTTCCCTGTTCGGCCGCACGCCCTGTCCTCCTCCCCTCTCTGCACCGGAACGACGGCTTGATTCAGCACGTCTCCGGAGAACCGACCCGCTCTGCAATCCCTGCCAACCTCCCAGTATATCTTCTTTTTTCCTGTGTCAACCCCCGGATCTGCCGCTACGTTGCCGCGAAATTCAAGGGTACGGGACGGTCTTCTTTTCCTTTACTTTCCGGCGGCAACGTGTTAAAAAAACAGCCTGGTGCCGTGAACAAGGGTTGGCCTTGTTCGGAAAAGAGCGGTTCGGATCGGGATTTCGCGATGCAAGAAAAGACAAAGATCGTTCTCGTAGAAGATCACACTATTTTGAGGCACGGGTTACGGTCGCTGCTTACCGCAAGCGGAACCATGGAGGTGGTGGGTGAAGCGGGTGACGGGGTGAATGCCATTCGCTGCGTTGCCGAAACTCAACCCGATCTCGTCCTGCTGGACCTGAATATGCCGAAGATGGACGGAATCTCAGTCCTCCTGGAGATAAAGAAACGTTATCCCAAGACGAAAATGGTCGCTCTCACCATGTTTGATGACGAAGAATACGTCCTGAACGCATTCAAAGCCGGCGCAGACGGCTACTGTCACAAATCTTCCTCCCACGAGGAACTGATGCTGGCCTTGAAGGTTGTCCTCAGCGGCAAGCGGTATATCAGCCCGGAAATTTCAGAAAGAGTGCTCGAAGGATACCTGGAGTCCAACCGGACAATCAAGGAAACCTCTTCATGGGGCTCCCTCACCCACCGGGAAAAAGAAGTGCTCAAACTGGTCGCCGAAGGCTATCAGAACAAAGAGATCGCCGATTACCTGTGCATCAGCGTGAAAACGGTAGAGAAACATCGGGCCAACATAATGGGAAAACTGGACCTCCACACAGCATCGGCTCTCACAGCCTATGCCATTGAAAAAAGGCTCGTTCGCAAGTGACCGGCAGAGGTCTCGCGAAAGCGGGCTACTTGACCTTTTCCGCAGGTCTCCTTTCCGGAACATACGCATGAGGAATCTTTTCCCGGTTCCAGTCCTCTGAAACGTAGAGACTGCAATAGCAACTTCCATACTCCTTCACGTCCGGAGTCCGATAGACACAGGGACAGGTGATGTCCCGGTCTTTTTCCCGGTCTCCGGATGCCAGCCTGCAGGGGCAGCACATATAGCCGTACCGTTCCTTGTTGGTCAGGAGCCCTTCCAGGAGCCCGAAAGTCATTTCCCGGTCTTTGTTGAAATAGTACCCCTTGGGTTCCTGCGTCTTTCTTAACATCTCATAAAGCTGGGCTGCATCCATGGTGGTCTCGATGTCTCCTCTCCCGTACCTGTGAACTTTGTACCAGTCTGCATGTACCCAAAAACCGGATGAACCACATCGGGTGGAGATCCGGGCCCGCAAGCAGGTTGTCTCCTGATTCAGATGCGGCGAAAAACACGCCTGCACTACCGGCAGGCCTCAATCCGGCATCTTTTTCGGACCGCTCCACTGTTTGAACCGCTCGATCTCCTGATCGATCTCCTTTGTGAGAGGCGATTCATGGGACGCCGCCAGCACCTTATATATCTCCACGATTCCCTGTGCAAGTCTATCCTGAGCCCGCAAGATGAAAACAGGTTCGTTTTCGCCAATTTTCGGAATATCTATCTTTCCATATTTGCCCGAAACAGCCATCGCCTCCTCCTTCTCAAAAAAGTTGACGTTTCCGGTACCCCGCCAACCTCTCTCCCCTGGGCCGCCCTGGCACCGGCAAACCTTCCTTAGATTTATTTTCTTATACCCTTAAGCCGGTTCGGATCAATACGGTAATTCGTGTATTTTTGGCACCTGAACCCTGTAATGCCCGTGAAGCAGCTCTTTCAGGAATGGCATCAGAACACCAGAGTATGAAAACTGATTGTCATGTCGGCTGATTTGCGGGACTATTGAACAATTGCCGCTCCTGTGTGGGGGGATTGAAACAAAAGTGTAACCATTCGTATACGGTTATGGGGAAAGGTGGCTGAAAAATCCCTGATCTTCTTGGCCCCATTATATGTAACGATCCGATTCGACGCGCCAATTCAAGGTGTTTTCATCTTTCCTCTCTCTCTCATCAGATTTCCGATCTGATCAGGCATACATTTTGCTTCACCTAACAGTGCGCTCATGGAGTCAGGACTGCTTTTCATGGGGCCTGTGATTCATGGCCCATGCTGCTTCGGTGTGCTGTTCGGATTATTCGTCTTCTATTGCGAGAAGTGTCCGGATCCCGGGCGACCGAGATTTTTCGAGGCCCCGCACGTGTTACGTGCGGAGCTGAGGTCACAGGGAGGATTGAGATCATGAGAAAAGAAGTGTTCTTATGCGTTATTTCAGCCATTTTGTTTTTTTCCCCGTCCTTTCTTTGGGCCGGGACTGCTACGGTCCGTTGGCAGGCAAACAGCGAGACGGATTTGAAGGAATATAGGGTCTATGAAGGTACAGCAAGCCGGACCTACGGCACCCCCGTGTCCGTAGGCAAGGCCACCAGCTACATTTTCACGAACCTCACGGAGGGGCTCACCCATTACTTCGCAGTCACGGCTGTTGACACATCCGACAATGAAAGCGGGTTCTCGGCTGAAGTGAGCAAATTTATTCCTGTCTCAGACGCCCAGTCTCCCCAGGTGGCAATCACTTCGCCCGCCACAGGCGGGAATTATACGACCTCCGCGTCCAGCATCGATCTCAGAGGGACCGCGACGGATAATGTTGGAGTTACCCAGGTCAGCTGGTCCAGAAGCGGCGGGGGCAGCGGTACGGCGACAGGAACTTCCAACTGGTCCATAGCAGGAATCGGCCTTTCCGCCGGGCAGAATACGATCACCGTGACCGCCAAGGATGCCGCAGGGAACCAGGGCACGTCGGTCATCACCGTGACCTATTCCCCACCATCCTCCGGCGACACCCAGCCCCCCCAGGTCGCGATCACCTCGCCTACTGCTGGTGAGAATTATGCGACCTCCTCATCGAGCGTCGATCTCAGAGGGACCGCGACGGATAATGTCGGGGTCACCCAGGTCAGCTGGTCCAAAACCGGTGGCGGCAGCGGCACAGCAACCGGAACCAGCAATTGGAGCGTGGCGGGAATCAGCCTTTCCGCCGGACCGAACACCATCACCGTGACGGCAAAAGATGCCGCGGGAAATCAGGGTACAGCAACCATCACCATGACTTATACAGCTCCTTCTTCAACGGCTTCGTCTTCAACAGATTCCCAGGCGCCCCAGGTGACAATCACTTATCCCACGACGAGTAGTAATTATACGGCTTCCCGCTCAAGAATAAGTCTTCGCGGCAGTGCATCGGATAACGTAGGCGTGACTCAAGTGATCTGGTCAAGCTCAAACGGAGGAAGCGGGACTGCATATGGAACTAGCAGTTGGTCCATCAGAAGGATAAGGCTTGCTTCGGGCGACAACACTATCACCGTCACAGCTAAGGATGCAGCCGGCAACCAAAGCAAGGCCTTCATCACCGTGACCTATGGCCAATCATCCACCGGAGACACCCAATCGCCGCAGGTGACGATCAGCTCGCCGACTTCGAGCGGAAATTATACCACTTCCACATCGAGCATAAACCTCGGAGGGGCTGCCTCGGACAATGTCGGCGTGACCCAGGTTACCTGGTCCAGCAGCGGTGGCGGAAGCGGAACGGCGATAGGGACCAGCAGTTGGTCCATAGCCGGGATAGGTCTTACCGCCGACCAGAACACCATCACCGTGACGGCAAAGGACGCCGCGGGGAACCAGGGCACGGCAGTTATAAGCGTGAACTATACGTCTTCCTCTTCAGCGGATACGCAAGCGCCCCAGGTGGCTATTACCTCTCCCACGACGGACGGAAGCTATACGTCTTCAAGCTCTAGAATCGACCTCGCAGGCAACGCTTCGGATGATGTCGGCGTGACTCAAGTGACCTGGTCCAGCACCGGCGGCGGAAGCGGCACCGCGAGCGGGACCTCGAACTGGTCCATACCGGGAATCAGGCTTGCTTCGGGCGACAACACGATTACCGTGACGGCCGAGGATGCCGCGGGAAACAAGAGCACAGCGACGATCGTCGTGGCAAACAACGCCCGGCGTTCATGGTGGAACTGGTGGCGCCGATGAGCTGAGAGACCCTACAGCAGCGATCAGCGTTGAAACCGGG
>CAZEGG010000007.1:0-26706 GCA_964511755.1 uncultured Desulfobacteraceae bacterium
GTTAGATGAGTTCTCCACCAACAATCTCCCTTTGCGCTGACATCCTGGAAGCCAGCCGCTGATTATGAGTAGCCACAACCATCGCTGTTCCTATTTCCCTGTTCAACCTCGCCAGCAGGTCGGCGATTTCCTCCCCTGTTTTCCAATCCAGATTTCCCGTGGGTTCATCTGCCAGGATCAAGCGGGGCTTCATGATAAGCGCTCTTGCGATGGCCACTCTCTGCTGTTCTCCTCCCGACATTTCTCCGGTCCTGTGATTGAGCCGCTTCCCCAGGCCCACCTGCCGCAGGACATCTTCGGCCAGGCTCATTGCGCTTTTTCGGGGCTGACGGGCGATCAAGGCGGGCATCATTGTATTTTCCAGGGCATTGAACTCCGGAAGCAGGTGATGGAACTGAAAGACAAATCCGATCTCACGATTTCGCAAACGGCAAAGCGCCGGTTCACCCATATCTCCCACATTTCGATCCGCAAAGAAGACAGCCCCTTCGGTAGGAGGCTCAAGGCTTCCCATGATATGCAGAAGCGTGGATTTACCCACCCCTGAGGCCCCTATGATTGCCAGGCTCTCACCGGGTGCAAGATTCAGAGAGATTCCCTTCAGTACTTCAATGGAATCTCCGAGGTGTGAATACGTCTTATGAATATCTTGGAGCACCAGCACGGCTTTCCTCGCTACTCATATCTCAGGGCCTCAACAGGGTTGAGCCTTGAAGCATACCAGGATGGGTATAACGTGGCCAAAAAAGAAATGGCCACGGCGGCCAGGGAGACGAGAAGAACGTCCGTTGTCTCCACATGAACCGGAAGCGTGGAGATATAGTAGACATCGGACGGGAGCGAGATGAATTTGTACTTGGAGAGGAGATGACACAGTCCGAGGCCGAACCCAAGCCCGCTCATAGTTCCCAGAACGCCGACAAGTAAGCCCTGGAGCATGAAAATTGACATGATACTCCTGGCGGAAGTCCCCATGGTCCGGAGGATGGCTATATCCCTACTCTTTTCCATAACGACCATGACCAGCGTGCTGATAATGTTGAGGGCACCCACGAGGACAATCATCGTCAGGATGATGAACATAGTAACTTTTTCCAGCCTGAGTGCGGCAAAGAGGCTCCTGTTCATGGCCTTCCAGTCTTTTGTCCAATAGGGATATCCGAGGCTTTTCTGGATGTCCCTGGCTATCTCACTGGATCGATCCAGGTCACTGACTTTCACCTCAACTCCGGTGACCTTATCTCCCATTCCCAAAAATGCTTCGGCTTCCTTGACAGATATATACACCATTGATGCATCATACTCATACATACCCGAATCAAACAACCCTACTATGCGATATTTCCGGGTATTGGGAACTCTGCCCAAGGGGGTGAGTCTGCCCTCCGGTGATACCAGCGTCAGGATATCACCCGGATGAACTGCAATCTGTTTTGCGAGCTCTTTTCCGACGATCACCGGGGGCAAACCTCCTGAATCCTGAGCGAGCGACGACACGGTTGCCCCTTTGACCATCTTACTTAATGTCAATACGCTCCCCACCGTCGCGGGATCGACCCCCCGCAAGATGGCGCCGGACGTATTTCCGGCGTTGCTGACCATGATCTGGCCGTAGATAAACGGGGTGGCTCCCGTGACCCCAGGAACTCTTTCAATCCGATCCACAACAGAGGTGTATCGGTCGAAGGCGCCGCCATAACTAAGTACAATAACAGGAGAATTTACTCCGAGTATTTTTCCCATAAGATCGGCCCGATATCCATTCATCACTGAGAGGACAACGATCAGGGCCGTGACGCCCACCATGACCCCAAGAACCGAGATAATGGAGATAATAGAGATGAAGGTTTGCTTCCGCTTGGCGCGTAAATATCTCAGTCCCAGGAAAAATTCAAAAGACATGTCGTGACTAGTCCTGCCTGATTTTCATGAGCGGAAAAAGGATAACGTCTCTGATGGAAGGCGAATCCGTCATCAGCATAATCACGCGATCAATGCCGATTCCCTCTCCGGCCGTGGGCGGCATGCCGTACTCAAGAGCCCGGAGATAATCTTCATCCATGAACAGGGCCTCTTCATCCCCCTTTTCTCGAAGAGCAACCTGATCTTCAAACCTTCCTCTCTGATCAACGGGATCGTTGAGCTCCGTGAACCCATTTGCGATTTCCCAGCCTCCGATGAAAAGTTCAAACCGGTCAGTCACATCCGGGTTCCGATCGTTCCGGCGGGAAAGCGGTGAAACATCGGTCGGATACCCCACAACAAAGGTCGGGTTTATCAGTGCAGGCTCAACAAGAACATCGAAAAGCTTGGTTAACAGCTTTCCATAGCTGTCTTTCTCTGAAACATCCACTCCACGGGCCCGGGCTGCTTCAGCAGCGCGTGCCCGGTCGCTGAATTCCTTCTCTTCCATTCCCCCTATCTGAGAAAGGGCATCTTTGAGTGAGATTTTTCTCCATGGTCGGGTAAAATCAATCTGCCTGCCCTGATAGGTAATTTTCCGCTCTCCATGAAACGAGTGCACGAGGCCGGTGAACAACTCCTCCGTTAATTCAATAAGGTCCTCATAGGTTGCGTAGGCCATGTAGAATTCAATCATGGTGAATTCCGGGTTGTGTTTTATGGAAATGCCTTCGTTTCTGAAATTCCTGTTGATCTCAAAAACCCGTTCCAGCCCCCCGACCACCAATCTTTTCAAATACAGCTCCGGCGCCACCCGCAAGTAAAGAGGCATACTGAGCGCATTATGATATGTCTTGAACGGTTTTGCCGTGGCCCCGCCGGGAATGGGCTGCATCATCGGCGTTTCGACTTCAATAAAATCCTTTTTAATAAAGAAATTCCGTACAGCCTGAATGATATGAGCTCTTCGGACAAAGACCTCTCTCACTTCTTCATTGACAATGAGGTCAAGATACCGCTGCCGGTACCGCGTTTCAACATCCGTCAAGCCGTGCCATTTTTCCGGAAGCGGTCGAAGGGATTTTGAAAGAAGCTTGAAGTCCTCTGTAAGTATGGTCAATTCCCCAGTCCTGGTACGGAAAAAGGGGCCTTTCACCTGAGCAAAATCTCCGACATCCATGAGCCTGAAAAGGTCAAAGCTTTCGGGGCCCACTTTGTCTTTGCGGATATAGCACTGTACGCGGCCGCTCCTGTCCTGCAGATGGAAAAAGGAAGCCTTCCCGAAGTCTCGCCGGGAGACAATTCTTCCGGCGAGCGAGTAGGCAGTTTCGTCCTTTTTCAGTTCGTCTTCTCCAAGCCCTCCGAAACGGTCAAGTGCTTCAGAGATGCTCATGTCAATGCGGCCGCTGGAAGGATAGAGATCCAGTCCCATCTCAACGAGTTTCCGGCCTTTGTTCATTCTCTCAGTTACTACGGGGCTTTCTTTTTGCATTCCGTGTTCCCTTTGGGTAGAGCATCGTTCGAACAGCATTCGCGCACAAATCATACCGACCGCGAAGGAGTTTCCCCCGGGATTTCCCTGAAAACTTGCGCAAATTAAACAGAAATTTCTAGTCCACTTAGGCGCTATAGTCAAGACAAAATGCCCTTTTTGCCCATCTCTCAACTCTCAAGACCAGCCATGAGGGGACCTATCCTTTCCATCTTCTGATCGTCAGTTACGGGAAAAAGATCCATCAATCGACCGCTGAACATAACGCCGATCCGGTCGGAAAGAGACATCGCTTCTCTCAAATCTCCGGTTATCAAAAGAATTCCGGCCCGCTCCCTCGCTTTGAGCAGGATTTTCCACACATCTTCCGTGGCACCGATATCTAGTCCCTGGGTAGGCTGTTCCGCCACGATCAGCCGGGGTCTTCGGAAAAATTCTCTCGCCAGGACCATTTTCTGCAGGTTTCCGCCGGAGAGCTGCCGGGCTGTCATGGTACTGTTCGGCGCCTTGATCGCAAATTTTTCTATGAGTTCTTCCAGCTTTTCCTCGGCCTTCGTTCTCTTGAGCCACGGCCCTGCGGAAAACCCCTCACGGGTGGTCAAGAGGAAATTATCGACCAGATCGAGATCCAGGCACGAGGCGACGCCGATTCTGTCCTCGGGGATGTAACTCAAAGCGGCATCCCATCTCTTTTTGGAAAAGAAATGCGCCCAATCCTCTCCCAATATCCTGATTTCTCCTTCGAGAGGAGCCTGAAGTCCGCAAATGACTTCCACCAGGCGCTTCTGTCCGTTTCCCGCCACTCCCACTATTCCGAGGACTTCTCCCTGTCGAAGGTCGAAAGTGATATCATGCAGCACACTGTCCCGGAGTCTTCGTACGCGGAGAACAACCTGTTTCGGCTCCAGCGGCTGCCGATCAACCTTCAGGAGAACCGTCCGTCCCACCATGCGCTTCGCAAGCTCGGCCTTGGATGAAACCGAGTCGGCGGGCATTTCATCCACTACGCGTCCTTTCCGCAGGATTGCAATTTCATGCGCGATTTCCATGACCTCTTCCAGTTTATGACTGATGAATACGATGGCCTTCCCTTGTGCGGCCATGGCCCGCATAGCGTCAAACAACTGAGATATTTCCTGCGGGGTAAGAACTGCGGTCGGTTCATCCAGGATGAGAATCCTGCTCTCCCTATAAAGGAGTTTCAGGATTTCCACCCGTTGCCGTTCTCCCATGGAAAGGTTCGATATTCTCGCGAGAGGATCAATTTTCAGGCCGTAGGTTGTTATCAGTTCATCGACCTTCGCTACCATATCCCGTTGTCGGAGCCAGAAATGGTCTTTCCGCCCCAGGAAGATGTTTTCAGTAACGGTCATGGCGTCCACCAGCTTGAAATGCTGGTAGACCATACCGATACCGGCTCGAATCGCCGTTTTCGTGCCATAGATCTTCTGAGGAGCGCCGTCAATAATGATTTGTCCTGATTCAGGCGTCAACCGGCCTGCAAGGATGCTCATCAAAGTGCTTTTTCCTGCCCCGTTTTCTCCCAGCAGGGCCTTTATTCTCCCTGCCTTGATGTCGAGCGTAATGTCCCTGTTGGCCTCCACGTGACCAAATGTCTTGCTGACGCCTTCAAGCCGTACCAGGGGGGCGGAATCCGAAATCATCTATCCTCCCTCGCACGACCGACAATGGGCTGCACAAACTGGGATTCGGAATCCCAGGGGAACAGGATCCAGGTATCCTGGCTGACTTCCGTAATAAAGGTATCTACCAGGGGTCTTCCTGCGGGTTTGGCATATACCGTGGCAAAATGGGCCCTGGGAAGCATATTTCTCACGGTCTTGGCGGTTTTTCCCGTGTCCACGAGGTCGTCAATGATGAGCCATCCCTGGCCGTCACCCTCTACTGCCTTGAGAACCTCGATTTCCCCGGTCTGGTCCTGCCAGTCGTAACTGGACACGCACACCGTGTCCACCAGGTGAATGTCCAGTTCGCGGGCAATGACGGCTGCCGGCACCAGCCCGCCCCTTGTCACGGCGATGATGCCCTTGAAAAAGTCCCCATCCAGGAGCCTCCAGGCAAGTGCCCGGGAATCCCTGTGCAACTGCTCCCAGGAGATCGGATAGGTCTTTGTGTAGTAACTTCTTTTACCTTCCATACATACTCCTCCTTTACTCTATCGGCTCAAAATTGACCCCGAGGACGGCCGGTGCATCACTTCCCTTTGCCCTCCATGAAGAAAGGACAAGCACCAGAACGGTCAATGCGTACGGCAGCATCAGAAGCAGTGAGGAAGGCAGGTTCGTCCCCATCGCCTGCAGCCGCAATTGGAATGCCATCACTCCCCCGAAGAGGTACGCCCCCAGCATTGCCCGGCCGGGTTTCCAGAAGGCAAAAATGACCAGAGCAACGGCGATCCAGCCTCGTCCGGCTGAAAGGCCGTTTGTCCAGAGATGCGTGTAGGCGAGGGACAGGTATGCACCGCCGAGTCCTGCCAGAAATCCTCCTGCCAGAATCCCTGCCCAGCGGTGCGCCATGACGCCAAGACCGCCGGCTGATCCTGCCTCCGGGTTCTCGCCCATTGCCCGAAGGCCAAGACCCCATCGGGTATATCGGAGAAAAATCCAGACAATAAACGGCACAAAGTAGGAAATGTAGACAAGCATATCAAGCCTGAACAGAATTGCCCCCACTATCGGTATCCCTGAGAGATAGGGAACAGGCAACGTTCCGAATCCGGGTGCGGCGTTCCCCACATACGGGGTGCCGAGATAGTTCGCAAGATTGGTCCCGAGGATGGTGATCGCGAGACCCGATACAACCTGGTTTCCCTGAAACACAAGGCATACCAATCCATGAATCCCGGCAATGAGAGCGCCGAAAACTCCCCCGGCAACAAAACCTATGACCGGATTCCCCGTGTACAGGGAAACCAGGAATCCACCCAGTGCGCCCATCATCATGATACCCTCAACCCCCAGGTTGAGCACTCCTGACTTTTCGGTGATGATTTCTCCCAGGGTCGCGTATAAGATGGGCGTGCCCGATTGCACGGCGGCTGCCAGCAGCGGTATCAGGATCTCGGCTCTCACTCTTTTCTCCTGACGTTGATGGTATACTGGGTAAAAAATCCGCCGGCCAGTACCGTGAGCAGGATCAACCCTTCCAGGATACCGCCAAACGCAGCAGGCACCTGCAATTCCAGCTGCATATTTTCAACTCCCACTTTGAGACCCGCCAGCAGGTAGGAGGCCACTCCAATATACAGAGGGTTCAACCGTGCGAGCCACGCGACTACGATGGCGGTATACCCATAACCGGCAATAATGCTCGGTTGGAGGCGATTCAGGTTGGCTGATACCTCCAGGAAGCCGGCACATCCTGCGAGTGCCCCGCTGAAAACCATAACGAAGATGACAAGTCCGTTGTAGGGGAGCCCTGCGTACCGTGCCGCCTTCACATTTTCCCCGCTGGCTTTGAGTTCATAACCGAGCCGGGAGTAGCGAAGGATTATCCACACGGCAAGCCCAAGCACAAGACAAAGAACAATACCCCAGTTGATCCTGGTCCCGCCGATGGTCCCCACGATCGCGTTGGACGAAAATTGCGGGGTCATGGGAAAACCAAAGCTCACAGGATCCTTCCACGGGCCGTACACCAGATAGTCCAGGAAGAGGATTCCCACATAGTTCAGCATGAGAGTCACGATGATTTCATTGGCGCGAAGTCTGATTTTGAGCACTGCG
The DNA here is from genome assembly GCA_964511755.1 of uncultured Desulfobacteraceae bacterium. Taxonomy (GTDB): domain Bacteria; phylum Desulfobacterota; class DSM-4660; order Desulfatiglandales; family Desulfatiglandaceae; genus B46-G9. Next base: position 7,141 of record CAZEGG010000007.1, read on the forward strand.
GGGATCAGGCCCCACACGCCTCCGGCGGCCAGTGAAATCGAGAACATAAGCAGAAGAAGCAGAACTGCAGGCAAATCAGGATAAAGGAGCGCAACCCATGTCGCACCGACGGCGCCCAGAGCGAACTGGCCTTCGGCACCGATGTTCCAAATCTGGAGACGAAATGTCGTGGCAACTCCGAGAGAGCAGAGAAAGATGGGAATGGCCTTGAGCAGGCTCTCCTCCAGGGCCCACAGAGAGCCGAAAGCGCCCCTGAACAGCAACACTATGCCATCCAGGGGCGACTTGTGATGCATGATAAGTAATAAAGCGCTGACACCGAGAGAGACAGCTATGGCGACGAAAAAAAGGAAACAGGAGTTCCATATGGAGGTCTCCTGTTTCCTCGCTATTTTGACGGCAAGCATTGGCTATAAGGGACTCCTTCCCCCATTGTATCTGCTATTGAGTTGTCCCGATAACCCCCTTCACGAACCACGTCATCCCGAGTAGTTCCTTGTCTGAAGCTGCTGCGCCGTTGGCGACTCGGATGTTGCCTTTCTGGTCCCTGATCGGGCCGGCAAAGACCTTTGTCTTGCCGGAGATGATGGACTGCTTTGTCGTCACGACTCTTTTGCGCACCGCTTGCGGAACCACGGCGCCGAATGGGGACAGCCCGACAATCCCATCCTCCAACCCGGGCCACAAAGCCTCGCTTTTCCAGGTACCCTGCTGCACTTCTTTTACCAATTTCTTGTAGAGTGGAGCCCAATTCCACACCGGATCGGTGAGATGGCCTTTGGGCGCATACTTGGCCATATTAGAGTCGTATCCTATTGAATAGACACCTTTTTCTTCCGCTGCTTCCAGAGCGGCAGGAGAGTCTTGGTGCTGCGTGATAACGTCGGCGCCCACATCGAGCAGGCTCTTTGCCGCCTCTTTTTCCGTGGCAGGATCATACCAGGTTTTTGTCCACACTACCCGGACCTGTGCTTTGGGATTCACTGCCTGTGCGCCAAGGGCGAAGGCGTTGATCCCGCGAATTACTTCGGGGATGGGAAACGCGGCCACGTAGCCCAACACATTCGATTTGGTCATGGACCCGGCCACAATCCCTGACAGGTATCTTGCCTGGTACATTCTCCCGAAATAGGTGCCCATGTTCTTGGCCCGCTTGAACCCCGAACAGTGCATGAATACTGTTTTGGGAAACTGCTTTGCCACCTTCAGCATGGGATCCATATACCCGTAGCTGGTAGCAAAAATGAGGTTGTATCCTTTCCGGGCCATGTTCAGCATCACACGCTCTGAGTCAGGGCCTTCACTCACCGACTCCACATAGGTGGTCTTGACCCCCGGCATTGCCTCCACGGCCAGACGTCCCTGGTCATGAGCGTATGACCACCCTCCGTCGCCGATGGGTCCGACATAAATGAAGCCAACCTTCATTTCCTTTTGAGCAGCACCGGCGCTCCCCACCAGGAACACCAGCGAGAACATAAGAAAAAAAATCATCTTCCGCATAGCACCTTTCCTCCTTCAGTCAATATTGAGTGATCGCTCCATTCCGAACACGGGAGGCACTCATTCCCCCGCGCTTACTCCCTTCAACCCGATGGCTTCCGCCACTTCCCTCATGCCCATAATGGTATCGGTAATCATTTCCGTCAATTCAATTCCCAGCATCTGTGCACCTTTCTCAATGATCGACCTATCCACTCCGGCAGCAAACCGCTTGTCTTTCCACTTCTTTTTCACCGACTTTGCCTTGAGATCCATGACGCTCTTGGACGGTCTCACCAAAGCCGTCGTCACCACGAGTCCTGTGAGTTCATCGATGGCGAAGAGCGTCTTTTCCAGATCGGTTTTGGGTTCCACATCAGAGCAGATCCCCCACCCATGGCTGACAACGGCACGAATATATTCTTCCGGCCACCCATGCTCCTTTAGTATCTTTTCACTCATCCGGCAATGCTGATCCGGGTACTGCTCGTAGTCAATGTCGTGCACGAGTCCGACGATTCCCCATTTTTCTTCATCCTCGCCGCGCTTGCGGGCAAAATAGCGCATAACTCCTTCCACTGCCAGTGCGTGCTTGATCAGGCTCTCGTTCTTGTTATATTCAATGAGCAGTTGGTAGGCCGTTTCGCGGGTGGGTCCTCCCTCGGTCATTTTTCTCTCCTTTCTCTCCCTACTTCCAAACAGGATCCCGTTTCTCAAAAAAAGCCGTCATCCCTTCTACGGCGTCAGGCATAACAGCGTTTGCGGATATAACCTCTTTTGCGTACTGATAAGCGTTCGCATCGGTCATTTCAATCTGCCGGTAAAAGGCCTGTTTTCCGATGCCGAGAGTCACGAGACTGTATCGGGCGATGTCCTTCGCAAGCAGGAGAGTCTCTCTTTCCAGATCCGTATCAGGCACCACTCTATTGACCAGCCCATGAACCATTGCTTCCCCGGCGGACACAAACTCTCCGGTGAGAAGCATTTCCAGAGCCTTCTTCCTGCCCACTGCACGGCTCAGTGGGACCATGGGTGTGGTACAAAAAAGCCCTATCTTCACACCCGGTGTTGCAAAGCGCGCTGCCTCGCCTGCCACGGCAAGGTCGCAGGCCGCTACCATCTGGCAGCCGGCTGCGGTGGCAATGCCGTGCACCTGGGCGATGACCGGCTGAGGTATCCGGTGAATGAGGAGCATCAACTCCGCGCAGGTATCGAACAGATGTCGAATATCATTCAGCTCTCTGCCGAGGATCTGCTGCATGTCATGTCCTGCCGAAAACGCCTCTCCAGCCCCTTTGATAATCAGGACTTTCAGTTCCCGCTTCTCTTCAACCGACCGCAAACAACAGGACAGGTCGTTCAGTAACTCCAGGGAAAGGGCATTTCTCTTTTCAGGCCGATTCAGGGTTATGACGCCGATCAGGTCTTGCTCCTCATAGATGATGGACTCATATTGCATGGGTCTTCTCCTTTTCCTGTCTCACCCGATCTCGACTATGCCGCACGTATTCTCGGGGCCCCGCGTCCCGTTACTCTCCCCGCATCGCCAACCACGGGCCAAGGGAGCAGGGTATTCAGCTGTTCCCAATTGCTTTCACCTCTCCGTGTATGGTATGAATTCTCATTGGGATTTCGATCAATCTTCATCTATGGCTTTGCGGGAAATCATGCATTTTATTGCACAGGAATCGCGCCGGGTCAAGATGATTTAGTCCGGGTCTGTCACCGATCTTTGCTGCGAGCGAAGGAGCGTGCGGCAGACGGGAAACTGAGTGTGAGAAATCCGGGTTCGGACCCTGGACACAAGGGAGGCTTCACCATGAGCAGAAACTCTGCACGGCCCATCGGAGACCGGACCATTCTGGAAGATTTCTGTCACTAGCGCCGGCGCCTGTATGAACGACGTCTGGTCAGCGGTGTGGGAGGAAACCCATGCTCCACTTCCTGCTACCCGGCTCGGAAGAGCTTGCGCGCGCGGTCAGGAAAATACTTCCCGGAACATCTACCCGCGCTGTTCTGCCCCAGAATCATGGCCTTGTAACCGTCGGAAAAGATTTTGAGGAAGCGCTGAATATTGCCGAAGAAATTGATGAGGCAGCGAAGGTCTTCGTGCCCGCCGCGTGCAGAGCCTGCCCCATTCCTGCAAACGAACTTGCGAGGATCGGCTGAATGTTTTCTCATACGGGCCGGCCCGGCCCCGGTCCCGGGGTACCTCAATGGCGGCACAGCGCCCGCGATGACTCACTATTTGCCTTGCCGAGCCTTTTCAGGAACAGACATCGCCAATCAATATTGATTTGACCCCGCACGCCGTTCTTGATATACAAAGCCTGTATGTTCAAAATCGTCTTCGCACAACCCGGAGACGCGTTATCATAATTTCGAAATATTTTTCGACTGAGACGAAAGGGGATGAAAATGTCAGACCAAAATCCACTGAAAGACAAGATTATTCTGGCGGTTGACGATGAGCCTGATGTGCTTGAAACCATTGAGGAGGAGCTGGACATGGTTCTATTGCACAAGGCAACCGACTATGACACGGCGATTCAGTATCTGCTGAGCTACACGTATGATGTGGTGATCCTGGACATCATGGGGGTCAACGGCTTCGAGTTATTGAAGACCTCCGTATCCCGGGAATTTCCCACGGTCATGCTGACCGCTCACGCGGTCACCCCGGAGGCCCTGAAGAAATCCATGAAACTGGGCGCCCTCTCCTTTCTCCCAAAGGAAAAAATTTCGGAACTGCGCTCCTTTCTCGAGGACATCGTAACCAATAAGGGAGCGTCCCTGTGGCAAAAACTGTTCGACAGGCTGGGAGAATACTTCAACAAACGATTTGGTCCGGACTGGAGGGAAAAGGACCGTTTCTTCAAAGAATTCGAAGAGGAGATGGAGAAAAACCTGCAAGAATAGGAGGGGGGCGAGTGGGGTATCTCATCGGCCTTTCGGAATACCTCAACGCACATTATCACGAATCGGTGTTCGATCAGGCAGGGCGGGACGAACGGCGATGGCAGATTCATGCCCATCCCCAGAGAATTTTTCAGGCCAGATTCCTGGAAACGAGCACCTACGATGTCGCGGTTGAAAGCGGTCAGGCAGAAAAAGAAATCCTGCCGAAGATACAGATCAAATTTCTCTATCCGTTTGAGATTTCGGAGTCCGTGAGACCTCTTTTGAAACAGGACGGCAAGGTGGAAGCGCTCCACCTGGGTCCCCACTTTTCTCCCCGGTACCGGCATCACGTGAAAAACAAGACGTTGTTTCCCGTGATGGAAGAGAGGACGGTCCTCTTCTTTACCCTGCTGGGAGGAGAGATCGTCAAGGGAATTATAGCGGCTTTCAACCGTTACGAAATTACCGTTCATGTAAAAGGCGCCCTGCCCGTCACCATTCTCAGGCACAGCGTCTACGATATCCGGGACAAAAAGGGACGCTGCTACCTGAAGAATTCCCAGGAAAAATGCGAAGACTGGAAGAAGAGCGCCCTGTATGTCTCCGAGGGCGTGCAAAGACTTTCCTGACCTGTCCCATTTTCCATTGCGGAGGTCGGTACAGAATTCCGGAACCGTTACGGCAGGCCCACCTCCTGGTCAATCAGCTGAAAAAGTCGCAAGAGACTGTTTGAAATCACAGCCTTTTTTCCGGCAGGTCAACACGGGCTCCGCATTTTCGGGACGCCTGATGCCGAGCACCGCTGTTCCGCACTGCGGACACGAGCCCTTATAAGGCTCATCCCACATGACAAAACGGCAATCGGGATACCGGTCACACGCGTAGAATACTCTCCCCCTTCTTGATACCTTCTCCAAAAGCGTTCCTTCACATCCTTTCTCCGGGCAGGGCACCCCGGTGCTCATGGGTTCAGTATGCGTGCACTCGGGATACCGCTCACAGGCCAGGAATCGCTGCCCGAATTTATTCCGTTTCACAAGCATATCCGCCCCGCATACACTGCATTTTTTCCCGGAGGATTCTTCGAGGGATCCGGATCGGCTTTTCTCTCCGATATTGCGTGTATTCTTGCAATCAGGATATCCGGAACATGCCAGGAATTCACCGAATTTTCCCCGTTTAATCACCATGGGGCGCCCGCATATCTCGCAGATTTCATCGCCCGCCTGCACCTGAGATGGCTTCTCCACCAGGATGTTGCCCTTCTCATCGCGCGTGAAGTTGGCGGTATGCCTGCATTCAGGATATCCGGTACATCCGAGAAAAAGCCCGTTTTTCCCTGATTTGATTGCCATTGGTCGATCACATTCAGGGCAGGAGATCGATGTTGCCACCTCTCCCTTCATTTCACGGCCTGCCTTTTCCAGATCCTGCCTGAAGGTCCCGTAAAAATCGCCCAGCACCCGGCGCCACGAGATCTCGCCCCGTTCAATCTGGTCCAGCTTTTCTTCCATCCGTGCGGTAAATGCAGGGTCGAGGATTGCGGTGAAGTTGGCGAGGAGGAGGTCGGTCACCAGCAGACCCAGTTCGGTCGGTCGAAAACGGCGCTTTTCGGTGTACACATAATCACGGTTGCTGATATTGCTGAGGATAGTGGCATAGGTGGATGGCCGCCCGATGCCTCTCTCTTCCAGGGCCTTGATGAGGGTGGCCTCAGTGAATCGAGGGGGCGGTTGAGTAAAATGCTGGCCGGGTTCCAATTTTACCAAATCCACTGTGTCGTCTTTTCTGAGCGGGGGAAGGAGCGTGTCCTCCCCGTTCTTGTCCTCTGAAGCTCCGTTCACTCCTTCTTCATACAGAAGGGTGAATCCGTCAAAGAGTCTGACTGAACCGGAAGCCCGGAAAAGTGCCTTTCCCACTTCAATGTCGGCTTGCGTCTGGTCAAAGACCGCCGGGGACATCTGGCAGGCCACAAACCGGTTCCAAATAAGCCGGTACAGCGCGGATTGATCCGTACTCAGGTATTTGGCAATCTTCTCCGGATCCCTGTCCACGGATGTCGGCCTTACGGCCTCATGGGCCTCCTGGGCTCCCTTCTTGCTCTTGAAGTGATTGGGCTTTGCGGGAAGGTAGCGTTCTCCGAATCTCTTTTCAATAAACCCCCTCGCCCCTTCAACCGCCTCATTGGAGAGACGGAAAGAATCTGTCCGCATGTACGTAATAAGCCCTATTTGTCCTCCGCTTCCAAGTTCCACTCCTTCATACAGGTTCTGGGCAACAGACATGGTCTTCTTTGCCGGGAAACGGAGTTTTCTGTAAGCCTCCTGCTGAAGAGTGCTGGTTATGAAGGGTGGAAAAGGGTTTCGTTTCTTCTTCTTCTTTGTGACGGCTCCTATTTTGAATATCTTCTCCGAGACCTCGGACATGATTTTTCGCGTCTGATCTTCGCTCTTCAGATCGATTTTCCGACCCTCGTATCGGGTCAACCGTGCTGTGAAAGGTGGCGGCTCATCCGCTTTAAGACGGGCAATGAGGGACCAGTATTCCTCCGGTTCAAATTTCTGTATCTCCCGTTCCCGGTCACAGATCAGCCGGAGTGCCACCGATTGAACCCGACCGGCGCTCAAGCCCCGCTTGACCCTGGACCAGAGGAGCGGTGAAATCTGATAGCCTACCAGTCGGTCGAGGACCCGCCGGGCTTGCTGAGACGCGAATTTATCCTGATTGATGGTTCCCGGGGACGCGACCGCCTCTCGAATAGCCCTTTCGGTCAATTCATTGAACAGGACGCGAAAAATCTGTTTATCGCCATTTTCCAGTTCCCGGGCGATATGCCATGCTATTGCCTCTCCTTCACGGTCCGGGTCCGGCGCCAGGTAGATGGCGCCAGCGTCTTTCGCCGCCTTCTTCAGGGCATTGAGAATCTTACCCTTCCCCTTGATTGTCACATATTCCGGAGAAAAGTCGTTTTCTACGTCTACCCCCAGCTTGCTGACAGGGAGATCTTTCAAATGGCCGACCGAAGCCAGGATCTCAAAACCCGGTCCCAGATATTTCTGGATGGTCTTTGCCTTGGCCGGCGATTCAACGATAAGGAGATTGTGTTTCATACCTTTTTTCAAATCATTCCTCTTCTCTGGAAGTTGCCAGCATTCCGTGAGGCCTTCCAGGTTATGCCTTGTGTGCGCGGATAAACATCATGCCGGGCAGTTGAACAGCCAATCCCATCAATTCCAGTCTCGTGAGAATACTGGAGGTCTTTCCCGGCGGGCACCCGCTGGACCGGATAATCTGGTCTATGTGAATCGGATAGGGCCCCAGACAGTGAAAGATCCTTTCAGCATCCGGCTCAAGCTGCACTACCGGTTCCACTTCGTCCGGTTCCGGGGTTCGCTCTTCTTCGAGGTTGAGGAACCCCATCTCACTCAAAATATCCTCGGCATGCTCGACAAGCTTTGCACCTTGCTTGATGAGAAAATGAGGCCCGCGGCTTTTGAATGAATCAATACTCCCCGGGACTGCAAACACGTCGCGGCCCTGGTCAAGAGCCAGAGCGGCTGTTATCAGAGACCCGCTCTGTTTGGTGGCCTCAACAACCACGACGCCTCTGCTGATACCGCTTATGATCCTGTTTCGGATAGGAAAATTCTTCGGTTCCGGCGCCGTTCCCAGGGGAAATTCCGAAATGAGGACGCCGTGCTCCAGGACCTGGTCAAAAAGTTTCCCGTTTGAGCTGGGATACCGTATATCGACGCCTGTCCCCAGGACTGCTATGGTAAAACCGCGTCCTCTCACACATCCCCAGTGGGCAGCCGCATCGACTCCGCGCGCAAGCCCGCTGCTGATCCCTATCCCATTTTCAGTCAGACCCAGGGCTATCCTCTGGGCGGTCTTCAACCCGTATTCCGTGGCGTTTCGTGAACCGACTATGGCAATAAACGGCTTCCGAGAGGGAATCGCCCTTCCCCGGGTGTAGAGGATAATAGGAGGATCGTGAATTTCTCTCAGAAGGCCGGGATAGCAGGGATCGGAAAACGAAATGAGTTTTGCGCCGAATTGCTCCGCCCGCCGCATTTCCTTGTTCGGATCAACAGAAAATATCTTTTCTTTTATCCTGCGTGCCACGCCTTCACGGATTTCTCCTGACCGCATCAAATCGGAGACGGCAGCCTTGAATACCTCTTCCGGACTGCCGAAATCTCTGATCAGCTTTCGGGCAGCCGCATTCCCCACTCCCGGGACCAGGTATAGGCAGAGCCATGAAAAGATATCGGCGGATGGAGTCTTGGTCATTTTAATGCGAAAAGGGGATAAGAGTGGTTCCAATCATTCAGTCCGAAAGGAACGAGGTGAATCACCCTTCGTCTGCGGTGAAGAAACGGCGCGTATAGAAACAGAAAGCGGGGCGTTAGTCAAGGATTTTCTGCTCACGCCGCAGAGGACTGTTTTACTGTGCCCGGCATGCGGGAACTGCAGAGAGGAACGCCGGCGGATTCGTCCAGCTCAAGGTCTTCATGAGTGCACCGTTGGGGATGTCTCTTTTTGCGGACATGACGACACCGGTTCCTGTATCCGCTGTGGTCCGTAAGACCAGGCAGTAGCCCAGCAAGACATCCGGAAGCATGACTGTCTCCGGATTCTGTGCGTCACCAGTGGGCACCTTCGCCTCCCTTTTCTGTAGTATCTGTAATATCTGCCCTGGCCGGATGCCCTGCATTGCTCCTTTGAGAAAATATACCGTGGTGTATTGACCCACCATTACCTTCTGTTCCTCAATGGCAGCGATGTATGTGCTCACCGCAGGGGGCGCCTTGACGGGCTCAATACAGGACGGCGTGGGGACATATTTCAACACAGAATCCCCCGTACGGATGGTTCTGAACGATTTCTCGATACGAGCCTTAAAAAGATTTCCTCTGACAACTTCCAGGATACGGATCCTGCCCAGGTTGGAAACGAGATAGCCCAACTCGTCCCCGGTCACGGGATTCTTCAGGAGGGAAGATATGTTGCATGCCGTGAAGCGGTCTCCTGGAGCACACCTGGTGCTGCCCGCCATTTGTACAAAAATCGTATCTCCGGCGCCAAGCATCATTTTCTCTCTGTTTCCGGAGACGATGACGCCGAGGGGCACAACCTCGCTGGTAGACAGGTATCCCAACCCATCCATATCTTTGATCGCGGACAAATCATATGCTCGTGGATACACAACGGGGGGCGCTGAGATTGTTATCGATGGCGTTTTTTTCGCCATCGAAACCGGCGCGTTTTTCAAAACCGGCACGCCTTCGAGGAGAGTGATGACATCACCGGGCTTCAACAGGTGCGGGTTGGTGATAAACGGGTTCATTTCCCATAATTTCGGCCATAAGTCAGAATTCCCATACACTTTTTCACAGATGTCCCACAGGGTATCTCCCTTCTGAATCGTATAGGTGAGCGGCTGAGCCCACCCCGGCCGAATATCGGTCTGGAAAATACCGAGACAAATAATCAACACAAAGATACACAAAAAGATTTTTCTTGTTCTGGTCACGATCCCGCCCCTTTTTGAAGGTTGCTCTTGTCTTCAAAATTCCTGCAAAGTTACGATGATATCAGATCCCTGTCAAGAGGTTTTGTCGCCCTGCCACCCTCACGGCCTTTCCCGTGCGTTTCATTTGGGCAGGCACGGGTTGGACAAGAGTGACAGTGTATACATTACGGAAAAATACCGGCACATTTCTTTAACAACAAAAAAAATATGTTCAGCGTCTGAGTCAAAGCAATCAACGCCAATAATATTAATATATTAGCATAAAATACTTCTGAGCCCAGACGAATCTCTTGCCGCTGTTCCGCAGAATAAGAACCTTTTTCCGGCGCTTCGGCGTAGTTACGACACACAACTTGCAAAATAGGTGCCATCCATGCGTATCTCGAGAGATGGAGTAGTGCGAGCCAGGCGCAGAAAGGTTCAGGTCATCTGATGGCCGAAGCACCTGGAAGGAAACATGCCAGCCCGGGGACCGGAGAAAGTTGCCGTGACTACTGAGCCGAGCGATCGAGCAGCGGCAATAGCGAGAGTGCGCTCCGGGGAACAGGTCACTGGCCTCGGAGTGTCCGCGATCTCCCTCTCCCGATTCTCCCAAATTTTTTTCCGCATTCCCCCTTTACAAAACCGTTTTTTTGGTAAACACTATTTTTGTTACCCAGAGATTCAACAATGCCGCGCTATTATCATGGAAGAGAAATCATGCCCATTTATGAGTATGAATCAAGGTACCCGGAGAGAGGCTGTGAAAAATGCCGAATCCGGTTTGAAGTCATCCAGCATACAAGGGAAGCACCCCTCAAAGAGTGCCCGGCATGCGGGAGCCCCGTGAAAAAGGTGATTTCACGGTGCCTGGCCGCCATTGTGGAGACGCCGGAAGAAACAGCGAGGGTTGAAACGCGGATCAAGGAGTACGAAAAACAAGGCATGTGGAGCCATGCAGCGGAACTCGCAGACACCCACTCGGAAAAAACCAAGGACAAAACACTGAAAAGCCGTGCCTTGGAGGATTACAAAAGGGCGGGGTATGACACCCGTACCCTGGACAAACATGCAAGCAAAGATTAGAAGGAGGCTTTATCCATGAAACTCGTGAAAGGCTGTTTTAGGCTTACCGTCGCGTTGGCAATATCATTCTTTTTGATCGGTATACTGCTTTTCTCCACTTCTTCCCAGGCCGCAATCAAAGAAAAGAAGAATCTTCCCGCTCGTTCCATCACGGTCTATCCGGAATACACCGGTGTCGTAGTTCCCCAGGGGCAGAATGTGAGCGTGGATCTCACCGTGGCAGACCAGGGGCGCCGTGATGAAAATATCGCGCTCAGCCTCCCCTCCATTCCTGATGGCTGGAAGGCCAGGATAAAGACATACAACTTTGGGGTAACAGGCGTCCATGTGGAGAGCGACAAATCGAAAAACCTCACGCTCAGGGCTGAACCGGGCCCGAAAGTCGGCCCCGGGACTTACCGTTTCCGAGTGCAGGCTCAGACCGCGGATCACAGCCTCACTTCGTCCTGCCAGGTAACCATCACCGTTACACCGAAGACCGGAGCAAAGGTCTCAAAAGGAGTGAATATAGTCTCTTCTTACCCGGTCCTGCGGGGGCCCACCGACGGAAAATTCGAATTTTCTCTGGAAATCGAGAATAAGCTGGATAAAGACTCCGTATTCAACTTGATCGCAGTAGGTCCTAAAAACTGGGATATTAATTTCAAGCCCGCCTATGAGCAGAAATTTATCTCCAGCGTCCGGCTCAAGGCGAATCAAAGCCAGACCGTGGCGGTTGCGGTAAAACCATATCCCCTTGCGGACCCCGGGAAATACCCTATTCAGGTGACGGTGAGCTCGCCTTCCGCCAAGGCTGAATCGACTCTTACGATCATCCTCACGGGTACGTACAAGTTGGAGGTTGGAACGCCCAACGGTTTGCTTTCATTAAATGCTCTCAGGGGCAAGACTACCGATTTTTCCATGTACGTGAAAAACGCGGGATCTGCGATCCTGAATAATCTAACGTTCCTTTCGTTCAAACCGGAAAACTGGAAAGTCAAATTCAAGCCGGAGAAGATCGAAGCGCTCGCGCCGGAAGAGCTGAAGCAGGTTGAAGTATCCATTACCCCATCTGATCAAGCGCTGGTGGGCGACTATTCCCTGAGCCTCAGGGCTGAAGCCGGAAACCCGCCCAAAGCAAACAAGAGCATCGAACTTCGCGCCACGGTGCGCGCGTCCGCATTCTGGGGCTGGATAGGGATCGCCATTATTCTGCTTGTTCTGGCCGGCCTTGTATTCCTGTTCATTCGCTTGGGAAGGCGTTAAAATGGATAATTCGATCATTATCGAGACCAGCCATCTCACCAAGGAATACGGCGGGTATACCGCGGTGAATGATCTCTCTTTCCGCATGAAAGAGGGAGAAATTTTCGGGTTTCTGGGCCCGAACGGTGCAGGCAAGAGTACGACTCTTCTTATGCTCATGGGACTCACCCAGCCAACCCGCGGATCCGCCTCGGTGTGGGGCTTTGATCCGGTCAGGCAGGCGAAGGACGTGAAGAAATTTGTCGGCTATCTGCCGGAAAATGTGGGGTTCTACGATGACCTCAATGCCGAAGAGAGTCTTCGCTATGTTGCCGACCTGAACGGCCTCGACCGCCGAAAGTCCAAAGCGAAAATTTTTGAACTCCTTGAGCTTGTGGGTCTCAAAAAGGACGCCCACAAGAAGACGGCCGCCTTTTCACGGGGTATGAAGCAACGCCTCGGCATTGCTGAAGTGCTCATCAAGGAACCGAAGATTATCTTTTTTGACGAACCCACCCTTGGACTTGATCCGGACGGCGCAGCGAAGCTGATAGATCTTATCCGGTCGCTCAACAAGGAACGGCAAATCACGGTCCTCCTTTCCAGTCATCATCTTCAGCACGTCCAGAAAATCTCCCAACATGTGGGTATCATGATCAACGGCAGCATGGTGGCCCAGGGAAGCATCAATGAACTTGCGAGGGAAAAATTCGGCATTGGAGAGAAGGAATACTCTCTCGAAGAGATCTACATGAAATACTTCCAGGAGGCATAACCATGCAAGGTTTGTACGCTGTTTTCAGAAAAGAACTCTCCGATCACTTCACCAGTTATCGGTTCGTCATTCTTTTTGCTCTGATTGCCATGGTCAGCATCATCACCAGCTACATGGCCGGACTGCATCTTCGGGAGAGCCTTGCAGGCATTGCAAAACCCAAATTTGTCTTTCTCATGCTCTTCAATACGCCCGGTGCTCTTTTTTCCATGGTCCAGTTTGTGGCATTTTTTGGCCCACTGATCGGGGTGATCCTCGGATTTGATGCCGTTAACCGGGAACGGGCGAACGGAACACTGATCAAGCTCGCATCCCAGCCCATCTACCGGGACGCAGTCATTAATGGAAAATTCCTGGCCGGAGTTGTCACCATCAGCTTGATGCTCCTTTCCATTGTGCTGGTTATCTCAGGATTCGGCTTGACGCTCATCGGAGTGGTGCCGGGTCTGGAAGAGATATGGCGTCTGATCATTTTTCTTTTCATAAGCATCTTCTATCTTTCTTTCTGGCTCGGTCTTGCAATGCTTTTTTCCATTTGCTTCAAGAGCATCGCGACCTCTGCCCTGGCATCCGTGGCACTTTGGATTTTTCTTTCCTTTTTCATCTCACTCGGCGCTGATGTCCTGGCCAACGCCGTGGTTCCCACGGGATCCCAGGATGCGACCCAGACGGAAGCCATTGTCAGAAATGCGCGGGTCAAGGAAGTGGTGTCCCTTTTCTCTCCCATGGTTCTCTATTCTGAGGCCACGTCCACCATTATTGACCCCATGCGCAAGACGACACACTCGATCATTCTCATGGGACCGATGGAACGGCTTTCTGTATCCCGGTTTCAAAATCCCCTTCCATTGGATCAGAGCCTCATTGTAGTCTCGCCACACGTGATCGCACTCGTCGCCATGACGTTGATCTGTTTTGCCATATCCTACATTCTATTCATGTTCCAGGAAATCAGGACATAACGGAGGGAGGCCGGACTATGCGGGTTGAAGAACTTGTCTCGGGAAAAAAAGAGCAGGACAGCGTTTCCCTTGACGGAACGCTCATCCCGGTGAAATCGCTAAATAAGCTTCTTGAAGAAGGCTATGAGCAGCTGCGGCCCTATAAGGAAAGCAGGACTTTTTCCTTTTGGGGAAAGTCCTGCACTGCCTGTTTCACGGCAGCTCAGCTCGTGGACCAATCCTGATCGTGAGATACTTGGAAAACCGCTGATCCATGTCTTCAAGGGGAACCTGTTCATACTCCTCACGAAAGAAGTGCCAGAGCAGGGAAAGAGCCTTGCTGATCTGCGCTTCCCCGGGCTTTTCGTCCACTCCTGCAAGGCCGAGGATATCTGAAACGAAAACGTCCTCGAACCCCCCCATCCGGTATGGTACATCTTTTTCCCCGGCCCTGAGGCGCGAGAAAAAAATCCGCACCTGGGAAACAGTGATCCCTTCAAAGGAGGGAGGGACAGCCAGGCGCATCCGAGCCCACAGATTGAAGAGAAGGGGATGAAACGTGAACTCCCCCTTCCCCCTGAGAAAAGGCACGGTTCTGCAGAGCTCGGAAAACAGATAGTCGAGTGCCATGACATGACGAACGACATCGCGGCACTCTTCAAGATCAGCAAGCGTGACAAAATCGCGATACTGCTCTTCTTCGGTATCTCCGCGGTAGAGGAGCGGCTTGGCGAAGAGCAGGCCCCTTATCATCTCCCCCCACTGATCACCCCAAAAACCGAGCGCAACGCCCTGTTTCGTGAACCAGGCTTCTTTTACCCACCGCGCAACCTCCCACTTGAGGCGCAATATGAGCCCGAAACCGACCCGAAAAAGTGAAATGAGGGGATGCTCTTTCAGAATTTCCCCGGCCTTGTGAATATCACCGGCACAACTCTTTTCAAGCGAGAGATTCACATACCCTGCCGCCTTGCGGCAGGCTTTTACCAGGACATTCAGGTCGTTTACCACGGCGCCGTCTGCCGACAGAATTTGATTGCAAAGTCCCGTAAATTCAAGGTAAATCCTGTCCTGCAGGTGCGGATCTGAAAAGCCCCTGACCGCACTGACAAGTATCTGGTCCTGGTCGAGGTGGGAGAATGGAGCGAGAGACACTAATTTCAGAGGAACTTCATCCACCCTGGTGCTCTCGCCGTCTCGCGGCTGTTTCCTCATTTCGAGGGTCTTGAGGTCCAAGGGACTGTAAACTGAAACGGCTTCGTCATACGGCAGGAAACCATGCTCTGCGAGCCGGACGCCTCTGATTCGATACAGCTGCTCTTCCGCTTCTGCCGGCAACACTCCCGGGAACCCCAGAAGGAACGATTGATAGGCCATGAGATCTTCTTCCGCCAGACTTCTCAGGAGTTCCTGGATCAGCGGCCGGTGTTCCGGATTCAAGACCCGAATATAGTAGGTGCCGTCAAGAGTGAAGAAATCATCGGGAAAATCGCCGGGATCCTCTTCCTGCTGTATCTCCACCTGGACTGAACGGCAAAAAAAGAAGTAGGCAGTCGATTGACCGTTCGAGAACAGCCATTTTGCCAATCGACGAGGATCGGCTTTCTGGAGCCTGAACAGCCAGACAGCGGCTTGATGCAGATCCACTCGATCCCGATTCCAAAGCTCCATATCCAGGAGATATTGCCACTGTTCCACGGATGCCTGTTCAAGGATGGGCAGGCAGTCATCTTCACCCACTTTCTTTATGAGCCAGTAGAAATCTCCGTGTGCCAGACCTCGCACCAGTGCGCGCGGATTCGGGGATTCAATGATGTGATTGAGGATTTCCTGTCCGGAACGGGGATACATGGCCCTCAATTCCCTCATATCCCGCCGTGCCGGCAGATTGTTCTCTTTCTTTTCTGATCTCATTTTTGATTCCATGCACCAACCCGCTTCGAGATTTTTGACTTTTGCTTTTCTTGGGTGTTATGTTATGTATACCGTGACTGCATGTCCAGACAAAAACGATGAGGTTTGCTGAGAGAAATGGCTGAGTTCATTGTAAAAGGCGGGGTCTTCATGTACCCTATCATATTCTGCTCAGTGGTAGCGCTGGCCATCTTCCTGGAAAGGCTCTGGTTCCTGAGGCGAAAGAACATCATCCCGGAGGATTTTGTGCAGAAGGTCGAGGGTCTCGTCAGGAAAGGCAAGATCGGGGACGCGACATTTCTTTGCCAGAGTGATGTATCCTCAATAGCCAAGATATTTCTGGCCGGTCTCAAAAATACCCGGAAAGGGCTGTGGCTGGTAAAAGAGGCCATAGAGGAACGGGGCAGCAGGGAAGCAACTATCCTTGAAAGAAATGTCAATCTCCTGGCCACACTGGCAAACGTGGCAACCTTACTCGGGCTCCTCGGCACTGTCTCAGGCATGATAAAAACCTTTAACGCAATCTCCGTCCAGGGAATCGGAAATCCCGCTCCTCTTGCGGGAGGCATCGCTGAAGCGCTCCTCACCACCGCCGCAGGTCTTTGTGTTGCCATCCCCACCCTTGTCTGCCATCGTTATTTGCGAGACAGGGCTGGAAAGCTGATTTTTGAAATGGAAGAAAATTCCATAAAACTCGTTGAGATCATGGAAGAACAGAATCAGGAACTGACGCTTTCATAAGTACACAGCAGTCTGAACAACCTGAATTGACGATTGTGAGCACAATAGAGAATGCGCTTCAAAAGAAACAAGGAAAATGAGCCGGGTTTCGGAATCGCCCCCCTGGTTGATATTGTCTTCCTTCTCTTGATATTTTTTATGCTGACGTCCCATTTCGACATTGCATCGGGTATTCGCATCAGTTTGCCGAAGGCGACACACAGGGTCCTTGAACAGGGAAAAGAAAATATTACCCTTGTCATGGACAGCAATGGAAAGATCTATTTGAAGGGGAAAGAAATCAAGGACGATGCGCTCCTGGACAAGCTGCGCCGCCTTGTCGCAAAGAAAGATATGATCCAACTTGTCCTCCAAGCCGATAAAGAAGCGAGACACGGGAGAGTCGTCCAGATCATGGATCTGGCAAAAAATGCGGGGATTCGTTCCATCATTATTGCAGCCCGCATGCCGAGCGGGAGAAGTTGAGTTGAGCAGGAGGAAGAGAAAACTCGTAAAAATTTCCCTGGCGGCTCTCTGCATCCTCGGCCCGGTGATCGCATGGCTGGGCTTTGGTCAGTATGGATTCATCCATCTTTATCGTGTCGGCAAGGAACGACAGGCATATGTACAGAAGATCAAGAAGCTGACGGAAGAGAATCAGGCCCTTTTTGATGAGATTCAGCGTCTTCGGAAAGATCCCAAGTATGTTGAGCGGGTTGCCAGAAAAGAACTGGGCCTCCTCAAGGAAAACGAGGTCATTTATCGTTTCCGGGACGACAAGAAACCGAAAACAGAACCTGATAGCAGCACAGGGGCAAAGGCTTCCCAGAAAGTTCCGGCAGCCCCCGAGAAGTAAACTGCTCAAAACGCCCCACTGAAGAGAGAAGGATGACGATAGCCGGTCTGTCACCATAGGAGAAAGGCGGAAAACCATGGAACGAGCGAATGACCTGCACAGCACAATCCTGGCCCACGGGCCGTCCCCTTCGACGCTTCTGATCATTCTCCAGCGAATGAGGGAGGAAGGCCGCGTCCATGAGGTCCTGCGTGAATGCATGAGGGGACTCAGGTTGTATCCTGATGACATCGGTATCCATCGGATGCTGGCTGAATGCTACCTGGAACTGGGGTTCTTTTCCCTGGCTGAGCAGCAGATTGCTCTGGCCGTGGAAATTATTGATAAGCTCGCTTCGGTTTTTGTAATCCAGGCCGGCCTGCTCGAAAGACAGGGAAGGCGTGAAGAGGCGGCTGCGGCCCTCGAAAAATATCTCGCCCACTTTCCCGGAGATGCGGAGGTTATGGAACGGCTTCGTACCCTGAAGCAGGAGGAAGAAGCTCCTTCGACGCAGGTCCCGTCGTCTGAAGAGATAGTCCCGGAGATAGCCACCCATACCCTTGCGGAAATCTACGAAAGCCAGGGGCAGTTCAAGGCCGCCGTTGAGACGTACAAGAAACTTATAGAACAGAACCCTGAAGATCTGCGGGCACATGAACATCTGCGGCACTTGGAGCAGGGGATCCGCAGCGGGCTCAAACCAGGGAAGGTCCCGGAGAAGGAGGAGGACGGAGCGCAGAGGATGATCGGGATCCTTGAAGGGTGGCTGGCCAGAATGCAGGAGATGGGGAGTGCCTGAGCATCGCGTGCATTTTCATCTGAGGGCCACTGGCATCGGGAGTGTGCCCTTCCTGGATATTCAGAGAACCTGCCGGGACATCTTTCGACTTTTCCCTGATGTCCCCTTCTGGCCGCAGTTCGTCCGCAGAAGTCTTCAGGAGGATATGATCATCCAGTTCAGCGAGGGCCTTCCTCTTCTCGATATTGATCAGGAAAGACGTCGCCTCGTCGTAGACCAAGCCTCGAACAAAGAAAGACAACTCGTTTCCTTTTACGATCATTTCCTCGCAGACGACGTGGACCACTTTGCAATAAGCAGAGAGTTCGCTCCGGGACTTTACACCCTCCTCAAGTTACTTGAGGACGACCCTGAAAATAAAAACCGCTTTGTCAAGGGACAATGTGTCGGTCCGGTTACCTTCGCTTCCGGCATCCCCGGACCTGACGGCAAGCCGGTCATTCACAACTCCGAACTCCTGGAGGCCTATACCCAAGGGCTGGCCATCAAGGCGCTGTGGCAGGCCAGAAAGCTCTCCGCAACCGGGAGAACGCCAATCCTCTTCCTTGATGAGCCTTCTCTTTCGGGTTTTGGCTCTGCCTTCTCTCCCCTTGAACGTGAGGAGGTTATCCGCCTCCTGCGGATGGTCATCGACTATCTGAAGCAGCAGCATGCAGACCTTCTCATCGGGATACATTGCTGCGGCAATACGGATTGGGGAATGATCCTGGAGGCGGGGCCGGATATCGTTAATTTTGATGCCTTCGCTTATCTGGACTATTTTCTGCTTTACCCGAAGGAAATTACCGCCTTTGTAAACAACGGCGGCTTCATCGCATGGGGGATAGTCCCGACCGCCGATTTTACCGGAGAGGAAACGGTCGAGAGTCTCCTGCTCATCCTGAACAGAGGCTTCCAGACATTGGAATCCTGGGGCCTCTCGGCAGAGACGGTTGCGGCCTGCTCCATCCTGACTCCGTCGTGCGGCATGGGAACCATGTCCCCTGAGACAGCCGAATCCGCCCTGTCCCTGCTGTCCCTGCTCTCCGCCGGACGTGCGGACTCCCCAGCCCTTTCCCGCGGTGCACCAGCCTTCTGACAAAGCTCAAATCACCTCTCTTCGACTTCGTAAAATCATCCCGAGAAGAGCCCCGTGCCCCCAGTGAGGGGTGCTCAGGGACGAAGCCGTTTCCGGAGTGACTGGCGAGAGGGCGCCGTTCAAGATCCTCCATCGAGAGAACCTGCCGGGGTCCTGAACAGTGCCTGGAGGGTTTGGCTGAAACTAGCCCGCATTTCTCACGGGCAATCTACTGTGGCGGCGGGTAGTCACATGCCTGCTGCGTTGCGCTCGAAAAATGACTTCGACGTACTGGTAGTACGCCTTCATCCATT
>CAZEGG010000008.1:0-24207 GCA_964511755.1 uncultured Desulfobacteraceae bacterium
CCAAGGACCTGTCGCCGATGTTGAAAGAGGCCAAGAACCTGAATGTGGATGCCTTCGTATCGGCCTGCTATCCCCCAGGCGGGATGCTGCTCACCCATCAGTCCATAGACCTGGGCATCAATTTCAATGCCTTCTTTATGACCGTTCTCCCCTTCTCTCCAACGCTTTTCAGGGACAACTTCGGGGTGCGTACCGTGGAAGGAGTCATGGGCGGCGGCGCCTGGAACGCGAAGACTTCTCCCGGGGCGAAAAAATTCGTTGACACGTATGTCAACTATTACAAACATGAACCCGATTATTGGGGCGCATTGTATTACTGGTCGTCCCTGCAGGATTTCCAGCAGGCGATCGAAAAGGCCGGGACCCTGGACCAGAAAAAGATCAGGGACATCATGGCGAAAGACAAGTTTGAAACGGCTCTGGGACCGTACTGGTATGATAAGGATCGGTACCTGGCAACAGCATGTCATCCCGGTGAGATCGGGCAGTGGCAGAAAGGCATCTTCGAGGTCATTGACCCCGGCCCGAAACGCACAGCCCCACCGGAATATCCCAAGCCGCCCTGGCCGAAGAAGTGAAATGACATAGAGGGTTTGGAGATTTTTCCCGAGAGGAGTATTTCCTCCTCTCGGGGAAGGGATGTACCCGCTCGTGTAAAGAGAAAGCGGACTTTCATTTGGATAGTACAGGAATTCATTTCACATGGTTGTAACGATTCTGAACGTTGTGATTGCCGGTTTATTGCTGGGGGGGATTTATGCCGTGACCGCGGTGGGGCTCAGCCTGCAGTATGGTGTGGCCCGGGTGCTGAATGTCGCCCACGGCGAGTTCATCATGCTCGGAGCCTTCGTCACGTGGTCGGCGTTCACCCTCCTCGGCATCAATCCCCTGGTTTCTCTCGCCATTTGCGGCCCGATCCTGTTTGCGGTCGGGTACATCCTTTACCGGACCCTGTTTGCCCGATTGAGGATCTCGTCACCCACGGCGGGGGCCTTTGAGGGAAATTCCATGCTGGCC
This sequence comes from uncultured Desulfobacteraceae bacterium, assembly GCA_964511755.1. Classification (GTDB taxonomy): domain Bacteria; phylum Desulfobacterota; class DSM-4660; order Desulfatiglandales; family Desulfatiglandaceae; genus B46-G9. The sequence goes on from CAZEGG010000008.1 coordinate 1,018, forward strand.
TGTTTCGGGCTGCTGTTCATCATCCAGAATGTTGCCATATTGATTTGGGGGGCGGACATCAAAGGGTACACCTATCTGACATTTTCGGTTGATTTCTGGGGGGCCAAGTTTGCTGGCAACAGGCTCCTGACCCTCGGATTCGCCCTTATCATCTGCCTGGTCTTTTATCTTTTTCTTGCCCGCACACGGCTGGGAAAAGCGATTCGTGCCGCGGCCCAGGATCCGGATACGGCCGGACTGATGGGGGTGAAAATCAACCAGGTGCTGGCCGTGTGCTTCGGTTTCGGAGCCATGATGGCGGGCCTGGGCGGCACCTTGATCAGCATGTGCTACGAGATTCAGCCGACCATGGGTCTTGAATACACCATGATCGCCCTGATCGTGATGGTCCTGGGGGGGCTGGGCAGCATCCCGGGGAGCTTCATCGGCGGGCTTATTCTGGGTCTCGTCGGAAGCATTGTCACGTATATCCAGCCGGGGCTGTCGCTGGTGGCCTACTATGTTATCTTCATGCTTCTGCTTCTGGCAAAGCCAACGGGTATTTTTGGGAAATAGGGAAATGGGGACCGGGAAAGCGACTTCTAAAAACACTCTTGCCATGGGATTATGGCTGCTCATCCTGGTGCTGTCGGCTGCCGCACCTCTCTACGCATCGGTATATACGGTGGTCTTGCTCACCAGCGTTCTCATGTACGTGACCATTGCAGTGAGCTGGACCCTGTTCTCCGGCCCGACCGGATATATCTCATTGGCCTCTGCCGCCTTTTTCGGGGCGGGGATCTACACGTCGGCGGTATCGGGAAACGCGCTGCCCCTTCCAGTAGTGATCGTCCTCGGAGGGGCGGTTGGTTTTTGTCTTGCCATTCTGGTGGGCGCGCTGACCCTCAGGCTGAAGGGCATCTATTTTGTGATGTTCACGTTCGGGCTCGTGGAACTCATGCTCCATTTTATCATGTGGTGGGAGGTCAATATTACGGGCACGACCGGAAGAGTGGTTCCCCCGGTGGGGAACACCACAGTTTTTTACATCATGCTCGCGATTCTGGTTATATTGCTGCTGACGGTTGCGTGTATCAGACGATCGCGGTATGGGCTGGCCCTTCAGAGCATCGGGGAGAACGAGGAGGCGGCGTCTCATTCCGGGGTTCATGTAACCGCTCTAAAAATCGTTGTCTATGGAGTCAGCGGGCTTTTCATGGGGGCGGCGGGAGCGGCCATGGCGGCTCGATGGACGTATATCGATCCAACCATCGCCTTTAATCCGCTTATCTCGTTCATGCCGGTGCTGATGGCCATCTTCGGCGGCCTTGAACCGCTGTACGGTCCAATTATCGGTGCGATCATCTTTACGTATCTGGAACAGATCCTCATCACCCGCTTCCCCTACTATTACATGCTTATTTTCGGGATTATCATGGTTGTGGCGATCCTGTATATGCCGGACGGTCTCGTAGGATTGACGGAGAGACTTTGGAAACGGATTTCGGAGAAGAGATATGCCGATGCTTGAGGGGAGAGGCGTGACCCGTTATTTTGGGGGGCTGGCCGCTGTTATGAATGTGGATTTTCAGGTGGAAGAGGGCGAGGTGCTGGGTCTGATCGGTCCCAACGGCGCCGGAAAGACCACCCTGTTCAATCTGATTTCAGCGGCCCTCACGCCCAGGGCCGGAAGCATCAAATTCAAGGGGAGAGAGATTACCAACCTGAAGCCCTATCAGATCTGCAGGATGGGCGTGGCCAGGACCTTTCAAACGGTGAAAGTCTTCAGCAACATGTCGGCTTTCAATAACGTCCTGTTGGGCGTCTCTTTCGGGAGAGGGAGCCGTATTGCCTCGAAGGATGCGGCAAAAGAAGTCGAGGAGTTGCTGGAATTCGTTGGATTGGCGGAAGCGGAAGCGATTCCGGCCAAAGACCTGACCCTGGCCAACCAGAAGCGGCTTGAGGTCGCCCGTGCCCTGGCAACGCGGCCGGAACTGATGCTGCTCGATGAAATGATGGAGGGGCTCAATCCCACAGAGGTGAGCCGGGCCATGGAGCTGGTCAGGCGTATTCAGGAAAACGGAGTGACCGTGATCATGATCGAACATGTCATGAAGGCCATCATGAATGTGTGCGGGAGGATTATGGTGCTCCATCACGGGGCAAAGATTGCGGAGGGTACCCCGCAGGAGATTTCCTCCGACAAGACCGTTATCGAGGTATACTTCGGGGAGCATGCGGATGCTTGAAATTGAGCACATCGAAACCTATTACGGCAAGGCCCAGGCTCTGTTCGACGTATCCGTGAGCGTTGAGGCATCCGAGATCGTGGCGCTGGTGGGCTCCAACGGAGCCGGGAAGACTACCCTCCTGAAGACCGTATCGGGGCTTCTGCACCCGGCTTCAGGCCGAGTGGAGTTTCTGGGGAAGAGGATCGAGGGACGGCCTTCGCATGCGGTAATGGAACTTGGTATCGCCCACATCCCTGAGGGAAGGAAACTGTTCCCCGACATGTCGGTTCAGGAGAACCTGGAGATGGGTGCGTATCTTCAGCGTGCCTGGAAGAAGAAGGAGGAGAGTCTGGAAGATATCTATCAGCTTCTTCCCGTGTTGAGAGCAAGAAAAGGGCAACTGGCGAGGACGCTCAGCGGCGGAGAACAGCAGATGGTGGCTCTGGGGCGGGGCCTGATGTCAATGCCGAAACTGTGCATGATCGATGAACCGTCATCCGGCCTGGCACCGGTCATGGTGGACGAAATCTTCCGAATTGTAGAGGGGCTTCGCGACCAGGGTATTGCCATCTTCCTGGTGGAACAGAATGTCAGGCATACCCTGGAGATAGCAGATCGGGCATATGTGATCGAAAACGGTCATGTTGCTTTGGAAGGAGAAAGCAAACAGCTCCTGGAAGAAGAAGTGATAAGAAAGGCGTACCTGGGCCTTTGACGCGGTGATGTGTTTCGGACCATTTCGGGACTTGCGAATATGAAGAGGAGGGGGTAAAATGAAAAATAGAAAATTTTTCTTGTTTTTTGTGGTTATCCTCAATGCGTCGTTGCTTATCGGTTGCCATGATATTATGAGACAAAAAGAGTCCTCGAGCCGATTGATTGATCCAATAGTCTCCACCGACTGGCTATCTGCGAACAGTCATCTGGAACGCCTTATAATCATTGATATCAGAGGCGCCGTTGATTTTGCAGCGGGTCATATCCCCGGTTCAATCAATGAGCCCTTTGTAAAGGCGTTTGATCCCTGCAGCGGCCCAAGTTCCAACTGGATAATGGGGACGAAAGACTGCCTTTGGCTTGAAGTGCCGGAAGTGAAGGATCTATTTTATACCATGGGTTCTCTTGGAATGACACGTGATTCACGGGTCGTGATTGTTACCGCACCAAATCCCGAAGAACCTCCCTTTTTCGGACTTGCAAATGGAACCAGGGTTGCAGTGACTCTTATGTACGCAGGAGTAAAAAACGTCGCCGTTCTTGACGGGGGGTACCCGAAATGGGTGTCGGAAGGGCGCCCAACAACCAGGCAGGCGGCTGTTCCCGACGCGGTAGCGTACACGGGGGAGGTGAACAGGGCGCTGTTTGTTTCAGGCGACTACGTGAGATCGCACAGTCATGATGCTGTCATTATCGATACCAGAGACGCGGATGTGTATTCCGGTTTACGGCGCGAACCATTCGTGAAGAAGGCTGGGCATATTCCGGGCGCCAAGTCGTTGCCTGCTCCGTTGATTTGGCACCTGAATGCTGATGACGGAACATACACGTACAAGGATGCCGCGACGCTCCGGGCCATGGCATCGCATGTCATCGGACAATCTGTGGACCCGGGGAATCAGGAAATTATCTTGTACTGCGGTGTGGGCGGATATACCAGTTCCTGGTGGTTTGTGCTGACACAGGTACTGGGATATCAAAATGTCAAATTCTATGACGGTTCAGCCCAGGACTGGGAAAGAAATTACGATATGGTTATCTGACATTGATGTGAAGAGGGGGGGCATAGTTATGTCGGGAGAGTTAGCGAAATTGGTATCTGATTTGAAAGAACCCGAGGCCTTGGCGTTCGTTGAAAAGGGTCTGGCAGACGGGGTCGATCCTATGGAACTCTTGGAGGATGCCAAGGAAGGTATGAATATCGTGGGCGAAAAATTCGCCAGCGGAGAGTTCTTTATTCCGGACCTCATTTTTTCCGGCGAGATCCTCAAGGGCGTCGTCAAGCTGCTCGAACCCCATCTCAAAAGCGAGGAAAGCGAAAAGGGTGAGCGCCGGGGAAAAGTCATTATCGGGACTGTGGCAGGAGATATCCACGACATCGGAAAGGACCTTGTCGCTTTCATGCTCGATGTCAGCGGATTCCAGGTGACGGACCTGGGTATCGATGTGCCGGTGGAGAAATTCGTGGATGCGATTAAAGAGACCGGCAGCACGGTGGTCGGACTGAGCGGATTTCTTACGCTGGCCTTCGATTCCATGAAAGAGACCGTAGATGCGATCGACAAAGCCGGCCTGCGGGATAAGGTAAAGATAATGATAGGAGGCGGCCAGATTGACGAACAGGTCAAAAACTTTACCGGTGCTGACGCCTATGGACGGGATGCCATAGCTGCTGTCAAGTTGGCCAGGGGGTGGATAGGAGGGTAAAACGATGGAGAAAAAGTGGGAGGAGATGTCTTCGGATGAAAAGCAGGAGGCGCAGTTCCGGAAACTGCTTGCGCCGAAAGACCCTGAGGGAAATGACCTCCGGTTCCAAAGCCCGGAAGCAGAGGCCGGTTACAAGGCAAGAATAAACAGAATTAAGGACGCCGTTCAGCTGAAAAAGACTCCGGACAGGGTCCCGGTGACCCTGCTTCCGAGCATGTTCCCTTTTATCAATGCCGGGATGACCATCCAGGAGGCCATGTATGATTACGGGAAAACTGCAGCGGCTTTCAGGAAGTTCATGACGGAATTTCAGCCGGATATGCACATAGGCGCAGCACAGGCCGGACCGGGGAAGTTTTATGAGATCCTTGACTATAAGCTATACTCCTGGCCGGGCCATGGGGTAAAGCCTGAACACAGCTATCAGTGCAATGAAAAGGAATACATGACGGCGGATGAATATGATATTTTCATAACCGATCCGTCGTTCTATTTCAGAAATTTTTACCTGCCGCGTGTGTTCAAGGCACTGGAGCCCTGGGGTATGCTTCCGCCGCTCACCGGTATACTGGAGATGTACGGCGTTGCCTTCAACTTCATACCCTATGCACTCCCCCCTGTTCAAGGCGCCTTTAAGGCACTTTTTGAGGCCGGAGCCGAGGCTCTGCGATGGGCCGAGGTGATAGGGGGGCTAGACGGCGAGCTGGCAACACTGGGATTTCCCAATATCCTCGGCGGGTTCACCAAGGCACCATTCGACACGATCGGCGATACCCTCAGGGGCACCCGAGGGATCATGCTGGACATGTACCGGCAGCCCGATAAACTTCTCAAGGCCCTGGAGGCACTGGTCCCCATCATGATCGGTATGGGAGTAGGCGCCGCCCGGCAGACTGGCAAGCCCCAGATATTCATGCCTCTCCATAAGGGTGCCGACGGCTTTCTGTCCGACGAGCAGTTCCAGAAATTCTACTGGCCCACCTTTAAAGCAGTCATGGCAGGTCTTATCGAGGGAGGGTGCATACCGTTCCCTGCGCTTGAGGGGCACTGGGGCTCGCGTCTGAAAACAATTCAGGACGTACCCAAAGGCAAGACCATGTGGATGGTCGATCAGACGGATATGGCGGAAGCCAAGAAGACCCTGGGCAGGAATGCCTGCCTCATCGGCAACGTGCCTTCCTCCATGTTGAAACTAGCTACGCCCGATGAGGTGAAAGCCTACTGCAAGGGACTCATCGATACTGTTGGTAAAGACGGTGGATTTATGTTGGGCAACGGTGCTTTTTTTGATGAGGCAAAGCCGGAAAACGTCAAGGCTGTGGTCGACGCTGCCAAGGAATACGGCACCTATGCATAGACATGCACGGCCTGCTTTACCTGCGCCTGCCTGCTCGACCCATATGCCTGTCATCAGTATTGAGTTATGTCACCGCGGGCATGAAGGGCCGCATTATGCAAATCCGTTGGGAGTCATTGTTGGACCGTCAGGGAGAAATCCATGCTTATAATCGGGGAGCGAATCAATACGAGCCGCAAACCGGTGAACCAGGCTGTTGCCGACCGGGACGCGGCATATATTCAGGAGGACGTAAAATCTCAGATAGAGTCCGGGGCCGACCTGATCGATGTCAACGCCGGATCGCGCCGGAATTCGGAGGTTGCCGATCTGTCCTGGCTTATTGAGGTTGTTCAATACTCTTTCCCGGAGGTCATGCTCTGTATTGACAGTCCTAACCCTGAGACCCTGAAAGCTGTCCTTGGTACGCTTCGGCATCCGCCCATGCTGAACTCGATTACGGGTGAACGGTCCCGTTTCGAGGCAATGGCGCCCATAGTCCGGTCCGGGGAGTGCGATATCGTGGCCCTCTGCATCAATGACCAGGGCATTCCCAAGAGTGCGGAGCAGGCCTTGGAGAACGCCGGGAGGCTGGTCACCGATCTGGAGAGACTGGGCGTGGACCGGCAGAGAATCTACCTGGATCCTGTTATTCAGGCCGTCAGCGCCAACAAAAATGCGGCAATGACAGCCCTGGAGACAATCTCCGGGATCCGTCGGGAGTTGGAGGGTGCCAATGTCATCTGCGGACTTTCCAACATCTCATTCGGATTGCCCAGGCGCTCCCTTGTGAACAGGACTTTTCTGGCCCTGGCCATGAGGGCGGGGCTGAGCGCGGCCATTGTCGATCCCCTGGATAAGAGGCTCATGGGGACATTGAGGGCCGCGGCTGTATTGCTCGGTCAGGACCCCTGGTGCCAGGCGTATACTTCGGCTTTTCGGGAAGGAAAACTGGACTTGTAGTCCAAAATTCGAGCACGGAAGAAGGGCAGCAGATGAATCTCGCGAGGAACCTGGAACGATCGGCATTCTCCTTTCCTGACCGGCCTGTGGTGAGCGAAGACCTCTCCGAAATCAGCTATTTGGAATTAAACGCGCGAGCCAACCGTGCAGCCACGGCGCTCATCAAGCTCGGGGTCAAACCCGGGGACCGCATCTATGAAATCCCGTCTTTCCCCCTTCAAGGTACCCAAGGAATACCTGACGGTAGATGATTTCCCGAGGAGTCCTGCCGGGAAAATTCTCAGGCGGGAACTGCGGGAAAAAGCTCCCTGACGCCGTTTTCTTCCTCAAAAAAAGTGCCCTGCCCCATTCCCCCAAGGCAGCATATCTCTCGACAGCCCGTATTTCGATCACCTAGAAGATATTCTCGCAACAGCAGGGCAAATACAGTGCCGATTTGGAATTTATGCAGGATAGACCCGATTGAACGCGAAAAGGGTCTTTGCAAGTCTAAAGGATAGTCTGATCAAATCGAAATGTGACCGGGACAAGGACTGCGGCCCTGCTTCCGTTTCATGAATCCGTTCCTTGAAAGGAGCCCCGAATTTTGCGGATCGTGCAGATGTTCGAGAAAATGCTGCAGGAGTTGGATAAGCTCGGCCGGGTCTATTTTTCCGTTGTGCTGATTTTAGGAGCTGTCTTCGCCGGGCTTCTTTTTTATCTTGTCATTACCTCCCTGCTCAAACATCTTCATGTACTGAAAACAACTGCTCGAAAGGGAGTAAAGCCCCATCACGAATATTTCAGGAACCCTCTCCGGGCATTACTTCCCGCTATTTGCCTCACAATTGTCCTTCCCTTTCTGCAGCTTCCGGAGAATGCTTATTCCGTCATCAGACACTTTCTGAGCATATGGATCATTGCCGCGGTTTCGTGGTTTCTGGTGAAGATTGTGCACATCAGCAGAGATATCGTGCTGAGCCATTATGCAATGGACGCGAAAGACAATCTTCAGGCCCGGCGCGTATACACCCAGATCCGAATGATCGAACGCATCCTGACTATCCTGATCTCGTTTATTGCCCTGGCGGCAATCCTGATGACCTTCGACAAGGTGCGACAGGTCGGCGTCAGCCTTCTGGCCTCCGCCGGGGTCATGGGCATTGTTCTGGGGCTCGCGGCCCAGCGCACTCTGGGCAATGTCATCGCGGGTATTCAGATCGCCATTGCTCAACCGATCCGCCTGGATGACGTGGTCATTGTTGAAAACGAGTGGGGGAGGGTCGAAGAGATCACCCTCACCTATGTGGTCATCCGGATCTGGGACCTGCGGCGGCTGATCGTCCCCATTTCGTATTTTGTCGAAAAGCCGTTTCAGAACTGGACGCGCACCTCTGCGGACCTGCTCGGCACCGTTTTTATTTATACGGACTATACCATCCCTATCGAGGAAATCCGTGAGGAACTCCAGCGGATCCTAACCGGTACTGAACTCTGGGACAAGAAAGTGTCTGCCCTGCAGGTGACCGACGCCACGAAAGAAGTGATCGAGATACGGGCGCTCATGAGCGCACCAGATTCGTCCGCAGCCTGGAATCTCCGGTGCTTTGTTCGGGAGAAGCTCATTGAGTTCATGCAGAAGCGGTTTCCCGAAAGCCTGCCCCGCGCCCGGGTTGAGCTGGAAAAGCGTCCCTGATTTTTCGGCCGTCCTACACGGACAGGCAGCATATCTCCTTCAGCTATTTCCAGGACATCCGGCTTTAATGCACCTCGGACTTCGTCCTGTTCAGCTCTTTGTTGATCATACCTTTGAACCGGTCCAGTGCGATATAACCTGAAATCAGCCTGCCGTTGATCATAAAGCTCGGCGTTCCGTCCACACCGACTCTTTTGCCTTCCGCATAATCCTGTTCCACCTGCTTGTGATATGTCCCGCGCTCAAGGCATTGCTCAAATCGGTCCCCATCCAGGCCCAGTTTGAGCGCGTAATCATGCAACCGGTTTGGAGAAAGCTCCCCATCTGCCGCAAACAAGGCATCCTGGTATTCCCAAAACTTCCCTTGATCAGCAGCGCATCGAGCAGCCTCTGCGGCTTTTTCTGCGTACTTATGCATGCTGAGCGGATAGTCCTTGAAGATCCACCGGATTCGACCCCGAAAAGCTTCTCGTATCTTGCGAACCACCTGGTGGCTCCGCTGGCAAACAGGGCATTGATAGTCTGAAAATTCAACAATTACTACGGGCGCATCAGCAGGACCCAGGGCGTGGTCTCCTTCCACATCGACCTTGACATGCGGCGGTCGAGGCGCTTTCAGGGAAATGGTGACCCCATATTTTCCTTCGAGCGATTTTGCATACGCCATGACTCTTTCGTAAGATTTCCGGTGCTGTAAAAGGACTTTGATCCTCCTTCTCAGGTCTGTCATTGAACCGGTCTGGTTTTGCAGGCGGTTCCTGTTTTCGAACAGGTAGCGGTTCACCTCTTCGTCACTGACTGCTATTCCTTTTGACAATACCTCGTCGTTAATCAATTGCTTGGAAGTAATTTTTCTGCTGCGGGCCTCCTTTTCCAGCACCTTTTCGGCGAGCAGTTTTTCCAGCCGCTGCCGTTTCGTCTTGTAGATTTGTTTCTTCAAATCATAGATGCGCGAAGCGATCGGGGTTTCAAGTTCCTCATCCGTGATCACCGTACCTGCAACTTTCGCGGCGATTTTCGGCTGGCCTTGCTTCGCCGTGGTAGAAGCGGAAAGCACATGTTCATGCGGCACCAGGAAAATAGAAACCAGAAAGGCTACCGAACTTAGTGCCAGGATCTGCCAGAACCGTTTTTTATCAAAGGAAATGAGGGCAAGCAGAAGCACGACCAAAAAATTGGCCATGCAGAACGTGCAGTAGAGCGTCGAAGATACGGCAATCCAGACGAGTGCTAATTCAAAGCCGATGGCGATGGGAACCAGCCAGGGAATCGACTTTGGAAATCGATAAATGGAAACGGCCAGCAGCGCGTAATAGAGGATTCCCCATCCCCACAAAGGCAGCCTGAGTAAACTGAATTGTGCCGCCTCTTTGCAGCTCCCCGAAAAACCTGCACAGAGTAATTGCAACCACATCCAGTGATCCGCCAGACCGGCTAATGCCGAGACAGAAAGCCCTGCGAGACTGAGCCACAACAAAATCAAATGTCTTTTTCTATCTGTCATTGCTGATGTCATGTCCTATGAATACGTTTAACGATTCTTTAGCGAAGGTTTCTCTTTGATTGCTGGACTGTCAGTATGCACCTTTCCCAAGAAGTCTGATTCCGGAGAAAATCGAAACAATAGGGTAACATTGGAAGGCAAATACACAATTTACGCAGCAAGATTACCAATAGTATCCTATTAAGTCGAACGCTCGGATGTGTCAATATAAATTAATACCGCAGAAAGCGTTTCCACCGCGAACTGATCCCGGAGGAAATCAAGGAATACGAGAGTCTCATTAAGAGCGCTAAATTTTGAACGGTTTCCATCTATGGATGGCTGTTTTCCCAATCCCCGTCTGTGAGGGGACAGGTCGAGGTTGATCTGCTGGATCACTTTTTCCCACCCACAGGGGGGGACGCGTAATCCCTTGCTTTTCTTGACCTTGTAAGAAACGTCTTATTTCCGGGTCTGAAGCTCGCTCGTGGTCATACACAAACAGGGTGTGAACAGCCGAACAATCGTGATATGAGAAAAAGCTGAATATAAACCCGGGGAGGCTTGCAGCATGGAAATCAAGAAAGTTGCTGTTGTCGGGATGGGAACCATGGGTACGCAGATCGGTATTGCTTGTGCCCGAGGGGGTTTTGAGACCCGATTGGTTGACGTATCACCTCAGCTCGTCGAGAAAGGATTGAAGGCCATCGAGGCTTTTCTGAAGGTGCAGGTGAAAAAAGCAAAGATGGGCGACGAGGCTGCGGAAAAAATCGCGGAGCTAATCGGCGCCGGCACGGACCTTAATGAAGCTGTTTCGCAGGCCGATCTGATCATCGAGGCCGTCTATGAGGATATGGACACAAAGAAAGAGATCTTCAGAAGCACGGACGAAGCCGGCCCGGAGGAAGCCATTCTCGCAAGTAACACCTCGACACTCTGGATCACCGAAATCGCTGCGGCCACAAATCGACCGGAACGGTGTATCGGTACGCACTTCCTGATTCCGGCCGCCCTGACACCGCTCGTGGAGGTGGTCATGGGGTCAGAGACTTCAGACGAAACCCGTAAAACCGTTGTGGATTTTCTTCGAAAGTGCGGAAAAGAAACGGTGACCGTCTCGGATTCGCCCGGTTTTGTCATCAACAGGCTGTACCTGCCCCTGGTCAACGAGGCCTTTTTCACTCTGGGAGAGGGCCTGAGCGGCGCCCAAGACATCGACAAGGCCTGCGTCAGGGGGCTTGCCTTTCCTCTCGGCCCTCTGGCCGCTGCGGACGCATTCGGTCTGGACATACTCCTGGCATGCATGCAGACTTTTCACCGGGAACTCGGGGAAAAGTACCGTCCAGCCCCTCTGCTGGTGAAGTTGGTAAAGTCGGGCCGTCTAGGCAGGAAGAGCGGAAGGGGCGTTTACGAGTACAGCAGGTAGCGTGTCTGCCTGGGAAGGGTCCGGTTTTACCGTCAACTGAAAAGAACGGGAGCATATTCACGAGAGAGGACCCTTCAACCGGATGAACATGAGAGATTAGGTAAGAGGCATGATAGATAGTTACAACAGCGGCCGAATGACCGTGGATGGGAAAAGATATCACCATGATTTGAAGATCATCCGTAACCGCGTCGTACCTGACTGGTGGCGAAGGGAAGATCACCGCCTCGACAGGGAAGACGTGGAGGATGTCCTTTCCTCGAATCCCGACGTGGTCGTGGTCGGTATGGGGTACGCCGGGAACATGCGCGTTTCCGAGTCACTCCGTTCGATATTCTCGCAAAGGAACATTCGATTGATCGCAGAATCCACGAACGAGGCTGTGAGAAGCTTCAATCGTTTGACATCCGAAGGGGAAGATGTGGCAGGAGCATTTCACCTGACCTGTTAGGTCGCGGGCAGTGAAATCCCATGACGATACCGGTTGATACAAAGAAGGACTCAGACACTGTGTGGGAGATCCCTCCGACCCACAAAGAGGGGATGCGGGTCCCTCTTGCCTGGAATTGTCAAATACGTCTTGTGTATGCCGGACGGCCACTGGGGGCATGGGTTTCCAATCGGCGGGGTGGTCGGCCAGAGTCATTCTTGATATTTAGAAGCCACCGGGATGGTTAGCGGCTGCCTTTTTCTGTGCCTTCTCTCTCTTCCAAGACCCTGAAGACATACCTTAGAGGCCAGTCTGCAACAGAGCCACACAATGCTGCGGCGACGGCGGCAGCTTCCAATATTTCCTGACGACTTGCTCCCAGGTCAGCAGCACTGCTGACATGATATTCGATTCATCCGTAGCATGCCTTCTCTATGCTGATTCCCAGTGCAATAAGCTCTTTGTGCCTTTGGGAAAGGGCGCCGCTTTCGAGAGCTTCTGCCTCAATTCTCTCCATATCCTGAAATGTCTTAATTCCGCTCCTTTTCATGGGCAGGTAATACTTCTTTCGAAGTTTTCTGATCTCTTCCGGGTCCGTAAACATTATTTCCTCCTGTTTGTCCCTGGAACATTGGGGCAGCCGCACTCTCTTGTTTAAGGGATCCTCTGACGGGAGTCAGGGTTCCGGGTTCATCCCGCACGAAGCGTCTAAATCTTCCTGCTGTCGTAAGCCCAATTCAGCAATGCCTGCCGCTGCCTTGGCCGGCAGCTGAGATCCCCTTTCTTGCAGTGCTTTCTAATTTGCGCGATATGCCTGATCATAGCCTTCCATCTCTTGATCTGGCGTTCATCATCGGGACATCTTCTCCCCATGTAGTACCTGCAATACCATTGAAACCATCCCCGGGGATCTTCATGATAGATCCAACCTTTTTCCCGCCAGGCCGACAGCGGCTGGGAAGCGTTGATCCCGAAATAATTCAATCCGGGGGCATGACGTTCATGACAGAGCTTTGCATGAGTATACCAGTCTTTGGGAAACTCGTCTCTGCAGTCGGTCATGTATTTGCCTCCGAAAACTCCCATTCTCAGCATTTCTTTCGGGGTCAGTCCGGGCGAGAATTCCGGATGCAGGTTCTTTCCCATGGGCTCCGTGAGATAGTAGGAGTAGTCCTTCTGCATCAGATCATTGACGGTTACCCTTTGCTTCTTCATTGCTCACCCGCCGTACGAGGCTCTTCAATCAACCGACCACAGCGCCTTTACTGTCGGAACACATCCACGATGATGCAGCTGTCGATGATACCCCCTCCGGCAGCGTTGGGCTGCTGTTTGCCGGCCTTGTGCAGCCCATACATCGCCTCCAGTGTTCGAAGGATATTCACATGGGTCACGCCCTTGCCCTCCGGATAATCTCCCGGTCTCACGTGCGCCCCTGCAAAAATGGTCACGATGCGATTCTGCAAGTCCGCACAGTACTCCGGGTCCCGTCCCGGTCCCTCGCAGGAGTCGGGATCGACCAGAGGGTTGGTGAGTCCCTTGTAGCCTCTCTCGTCATGGTTTTCATCGAACGTGAGAATCAGAAGACTGTTGTGCCTTTTTGCCCACTGATAGTATGAGTCCATATTCTTTCGAAGCCAACGGTCGCCGTCCGGAACACTGTCCCATATGGGACCATCGTGCATATCGTTTTCCAGGTTGGGGATGACGAAGGCAACGGTGGGCAGCTCGGTATAATGGGAGGGGTCCGAAGGAAAATCTCGGAAACGGAGGTTGGACGAGGTTGCCTCGTCATGTCCCCCAGGCACATTTGCAAAGCTGATCCAGGGGACATGCTTGCGTGCGTACAGGCCCGCACTTTTCCCCGTAAAACCGATTTCAGGCAGACCCTCCGCATAGCCTTTGAAAGAGAGGCCCCTGTCTATCAATTGCCGGCCGAGATTAGGCGTAGAAAACGGATAGTTCGGATTAGTTCTTTCGGACGGAATCCGGTCAGTGAATCCAACAGTCTGGTTGTCTCCTGAAAACAGCCAGAAGTAGTTGCCTTCGCTATAGTGCTCTTCGGCATACATCTGCGTGAGATTGGCGCCTTCGGTCTTCAGCACGTTGTTGATGTAAGGTGCCCCGGGGTTCCCGATGACTTCTTCATAGTTCTTGTTTTCTTCCACTACGATGACGACATGGTCATAAACCGGCAGCCCAGGCGCCCATATGAGACGGGAGTCTGTCGGGGCCGGATGCGCTCCGTTGTCCGCTCCGCAGCATAGTGCGTTTGGAGAAATTAAGAGGATGACTGTGAGTATAACCGCAAGTCTTTTCATGTTTCACAATGCCTTTTCTGCTTCCGAGGCCCTCCGGCATATCTTCATGGTGCCCCTGAGCTCTTTGTCACAGTCAGGACCAGGAAGTATTTCGGGGAGTTGCGACATCTGCACAGCGGGAATACACAGCCGAAGCCTCCGAATGTCCGCGTTTCTCCATGAACTACTTGGCAGTGACGGTTTCAGGGAGTCTTCGTGTGAGAATTTCCACGGTCTCCTCCACCATCTCCTCCAGGACTTGACGGGCGGGCTTGATCTCCTTGATGATCCCTGAGATCTGGCCTGCCAGTCCACCCACGTAATCGTCTTCTCCGGCCTTGACAAAGGCAGCCAGAAGAGCGGAGGAGATCATTACCTGGGTCGGGAATGGGAGCGGCTCCAGCCCGGAATCGTTCCACAGATCATGAAACTTGTTATAGCTGGCCCGGAGGGTCTTGCCGGTGTAAGCGGTGCTGACACGGGTGCCTTCGTCGGTAGATTCGAGGATCCGGCGTTTGTTGACCGGGAGGGCCCCTCCTTCGTCGGTGGTGAGAAAGCGCGTGCCTACCCAAACGCCCACGCAGCCCATGGTGAGCGCTGCGGCCACGCCGCGGCCGTCCCCAATGCCGCCGGCAGCAAGAACCGGTACGGGCGCTGCCGCGTCAATGGCGGCTGGAAGGAGTGCCATGGTCCCGATGCGGCCGGTATGGCCTCCTGCCTCGTGCCCCTGGGCGACAAGCAGATCGATTCCGGATTCCGCCATACGCCGGGCGTTTTTTGCGTTCCCGGTGATGCCCAGCACCTTCACGCCGTTGGCATGGGCCTCTTCCACCATGAAGCCCGGATTGCCCAGGCCCGCGCAAAACAGGGGCACCTTCTCGTCAATGCAGACCCGAATGGCCTCCTGAGGCCGCATGGTGGTGGTATTCATCCTTACCATCACGTCCGTCTCCGGGAGTCCCATTTCCTCTTTGACCCTGGCAACCCATTTGCGGTGCGGTTCCGGCAAAGTCTTTAAGACTTCCTCGAGAGGCAGTTGATCGACGCCCGCCATCCCCAGACCCCGCCGGCTCATGTCCAGGTTTTTGGGCAGAAGAAGGTCAACTCCGTATGGGCGGTCCGTCCGGCGTTTGATTTCGCGAATGGCGTCACGCAGTTCATCCACGGTGAATCCGCTCCCGCCAAGCACACCCATTCCTCCCGCCTCCGAAACGGCGACCACCAGGTTGACGGGTGCACCGGTATTTTCTCCGATCAGTGTGGGCCCCATCCCGGCGCTGATGATCGGGTATTCGATCCCCAGCATATCGCACAGCTTTGTTCGCAATACTCGCCTGCCCATTGTACTATCTTCCTTTTATCTTCAACTAGCTTCCATCGCCGCTCTCTGTCGGATATCCTTTGCCCTTCCAGTTGAAAAACCCTTCATCCAGAATCCCCACCTTGTGATAGCCGGCTTTCTTTAACACAGCAGCAGCCTCTGCCGACATTGCATGAGGGCAGGCGCAATAGGTGATGATCCAAATCGTCTTCGGCAATCTTGAGAGTTCCTTTTTTACATCATAGAAAGGAATCGATACGGCGCCGGTAATATGGTCCTTGAGATAGTCGCTGTGGGGCCGGGCATCAAGGAGAATAAAGGATTTTCCGGCTGCATAGGCTTTGTAAACCTCATCTACCGATACAAACTGTTTCTTCGAGAGCGAAAAGACCGCCGGTTCTTTTCCCGGATTGAGCACTCCCACAGTCGCTTTTGAGGTCGGGACGCTTTTTGCACTGCCCGCGGCCATTTTGGGGGCACTTTCGCCTTTCAGAGTTCGGATATACGCGATGACATCGTTTATTTCCTGATCCGTCAAACGGCTCTTGAAAGAGGGCATGGGCGTTCCCGGACGCCCGTGGAGGACGGCATATTGAATAAATCCGTCGCTTGCAGTTTGTTGAAATACCGAATTATCGAGTTCGACGTACTTGCCTTTGCTTCCTTTCTTACCGTGGCAGACCGCGCAGTGTTTCCGGTAAATCCCGACACCCTTTTCAGCATCTCCGGATATCTTGATACTGCTTAAATCCACCGACTTTCCTCTCTGCCACCTGCGGATATAGGAAACAATAGCCTGTACTTCCTTGTTCGTCAGTGCGCCGCCGTAGGCCTTTCCCCAGGCAGACATCGTAGTCCCGGGCCGGCCCTGAATAATGGCCTGGGAGATGTATGCATTGTCGGCGCTCTTGAGAAAATTCTGATTGCCAATGGCAGGGGCCTTGTCCGCAAGATAGCCTTGCCCATGTTTGCCATGGCAGAATGAGCAATAGGTACCGTACATCGAGGCTCCCTTTTGGTCTGAAGTCCTCATGCCGGTTTCCTGGGAGGCGGTTTTCGATTGCGCGAAAGTGAGCGACGTCATCCCCAGAATAATTGCCGCTGCAAGTAGTGCCATCATAGCGGGTCGCAAAGTTGTGTTTCGCATGATCATTTCCTCCGGAATTTTTCTCCGATGTTCATCGGAGTTAGCTTATGTTCGATTACAGCATTGAGGAACTCCCGTCACGCCGGAAGCGAATTCCCCATTGCCGGAAACAACCCGGTCGTAATCAGAAACCGGCCGTTCATTCGCAGAAAGGAGAGCTGCTGAAGCATTGCTTCGGCCTGACTCAATCCCTCTTTTCCTCTCTCATTTGGCCTTCAGGTTGAACATGTCCGTGATGAGGGGTGTCCCCTTGATCTGGTGGAACAGGGCCATGGCAACGTGGGCCACAAAGTATATCCAGATGAAATTAGCCATAAACACGTGGATTTCTTCTACGGCCTTCACTGCAGCGGGCATGGAACCGTCCGGTGCCATACCGAAAAAGAGCGTTGCTCCGGTCGCCACCATGGCGGAGACTGCCAGCAATCCCAATCCATGAACGGCGCCCGCAAGAGGAATGGTCTGGCTTCGCTGATCAGGGAACTCTCCACGCAGCCATAGCGGAACAGCCTTCACATCGGAGATCAGCGCTTCAAAACGTGTTTTCGAAAACCAGGGGAACAGGTGCCCCCATCCTCCCGTGACGTGCCCCCCGAGTCCCCACAGCCAATGGATGATGACCATGGCGAAGACGCTTATGCCCGACCAGCGATGGACCAGGAAAAGGGAGTGGAGCGTTCCCGCAAGGCTTTGCCCCGGTTCGGGAACCTGCATCAGCTGGCTGGTGGAGAGCTGCACTACCACGCCGAGTGCGATTCCGGCGTGGAGCCAACGGATCACGCGATCGTATTTCATGGTCATCTCCCGGCCTCCGACTCTGTTCGTCGCTTATTCTGTTGCCTTCAGGCGCAGTCACCGGCATTGATTTTCTCGCTTTCATTGCCGCAGCACGGTTGGTCTGAAGGAATAACACTGTCCACTGCTCTACAGTGATGTGCATTCTCATGGATCCTTCCTGTTGAAAACCCGAGGCAAAATGGCCTTCTCATCCCGATTGTGTCCTTGACCATGACCCGGGCTTTCCCGGAGTCACAGTCCTGAGACCTGCGTATGCCATAGGAACAGGACACCAGAAAGCGCCGACCCCTTGAATGGGTTGGGCAATGTATTTTCAAGAGGGAGACATGGTATTTTCGGCGGGATCCGGTCCGATCCGCGCCTTCCTTCTCCGCAGGAGTCGTGCCGGCGTTGTTGTGGTTTCGGATCACACTGCACTCCTGAATTTCCGTCATGCAGATTTCTGCCCCTGCAGCGTGCCATTATGCTCATGGCGCAGGGCAAGCTTTTCGAACATGACGGCAAGACCTGCGCCAATGCTGTATATGGATTCAATGGGCAGATTTTTTCCGGCATTCGCATCAAAAAAGAGGTTCAGAGTGGATGGTAATCCATCCTCCGGTTTCCAATAGCAGACCATAAGGGGAACCCTGGGCAGGGGATACAGCACCAGCGTAATATCCGATTGATAATGATTTTGAACCTGTTTTCCGTTGAAGATATGAACCAGATCCTCAAAAAAGTCTGTGTAGGTGTCGGCGATCCTTTTCAAAGGCTCTTCGCATCGTTTGACGAAGAAGTTGTCCCATTCCCTCCCGCCTTTGAGCTCTCGTAAAGGAACCCATTTGCCTGAAAGGGGAAGTCCCTGCCCCTTCAGTATATAATTGAGCACGGGTCCCGCCACCCATGTGTTGATGTGGATATCTGAGGATAACCTGCCTTCTGCATCCACACTAAAGTCTTTTCCCAGAACTTTAATCGTCAATTTGCCTCCGGCGTACCGGCCCCCGGTGCGATTCGCGGCTGCGGCCAGATCAATATCCCTGATCTGCTCCTGAAGCGAGGCCAGACGCTCATCCTCTGTTTCCGAGGATGCATTGGATTCGGGTTTCACGCCGCACCCATACTGTTCAGCAATATCCGGATCGACCCGTGGGCAGTCTCCCAGGCTTTTTTCGCCCCTGAACACGGCAAGGGCAAAAACCAGGCAGGTGGCAAAACCGCATTCCCGGCAATTTGATTTGTCCAGCAGCTGCAATATTTCGCCGGTATTTTTCGGTGTTTTCATTGTCTGAAACTCCCTTTTTCGAGCATGAGATGGTTTCTTAAAAGACATTCAACAACTTGAGCGACATGATGAGAATGGCGACGATCAGGACGGTCTTGATCAGTTTATCTCCCTTTTTGACCGAGGCCTTGGCAGCCCACCAACCGCCGAGAGCGTTGCCGGCAGCCAGGCTGAGACCCAGAGTCCATTTGACATCCCCGGATATGATGAAGATCAGGAGGGCAGGGGCGGTATAGACGAGAACGATGAACACCTTGTGCATGTTGACGTGCACCAGATCGAATTTCAGGAGGTAGTTCAAGGCGGCCATGAGCAGGAATCCCACGCCGACCTGAATGAACCCCCCGTAGAAACCGATGAATATCATCGAGAGAGCGACCGTCCAGCCGATCTTCTTGTCTTTTGCGTTATCGAAGGAGATTTTTGACCGGGGAATGATCATGGAAAGGATGATTCCGATCATGACGATCCCCAGAATTTTCTGAAACAGGGTGTTGCTTATTTTAACGGCGATAAGGGCTCCGGCTATTCCCCCGGGCAGGGTAAGCAGCGAAAGCTTCAGGCTGAGGTGAAACTGCTGATATTTCTCTCTTTTGAATGAGTACACCGCCGCCATATTTTGAATGATGATGGCCACACGGTTTGTGCCGTTTGCCAAGGCAGCGTCCAGCCCGAGAAAGATCAAAGTGGGGAGTGTCAAAGTGGATCCTCCCCCCGCAGTAACGTTCATGAATCCTGCAACCGTACCGACACCGAACAGTATGAGTACCGCATAGATTTCCGGCATGATTTTCTTATCCAATCCACAGTTTGACGCCGCAAATTTCGGGGTTGCATCATGACCCCATTGCCGCGTCGGCATGGCAAGACAATCGCATTGCCATAGCAACAGTCAACGTGCCTTTTTGCCGGCGCCCTTGTTATTCAGGCGCGTATGAGCAGGCAGGCGAAATGCCGCCAACTCCCCATATGGCTCGAAAGGCGATAATTTTTTTCGTAGTTTCCCGCGGCGATAGACGCTGTCCGCGACCGAGGCAGCGACCAACGACACTCCTTTGGAGCTTCGAAGACCGCAAATGTATCGACAAACCACTTCCCTGTCAACCCGAATGACTTTGTTGAACTTTTGAGATATAGTATCCCATGATGGTTCTCGTGCCGCCATGACCTATCGGGACAGTGCTTTTACCCCGAACCTGGAGAGAAGAATATCATGCTGAAGAATGACCATGAAAAGAGGAAGGAACAGGTGTTGATTACCGTGAATGGGATTCCGCATGAACTCGAAGTGGGGGACAGGCCCCATCAGGTTGCCCGCTCCCATACATTGGCCCATACGCTCAGGAAGACCCTTGGCCTGACCGGTACGAAGGTGGGGTGTGACCAGGGGGCCTGCGCCTCGTGTACGGTTCTGATGGATGGCGAGCCCGTATTGTCGTGTATGACCCTGACCGTGGAATGCAACGGCAGGAACATCACCACAATCGAAGGGCTTCAAGACCCAAAGACAGGGAAACCGGATACTCTCCAACAGGCCTTCATCGACCACACGGCCTTTCAATGCGGTTTCTGTACTCCCGGAATCATTTTGGCCTCCAAGGCCCTGCTGGACAAAAACCCCGCTCCGGATGAACGTGCCATAAAGGAGGCTCTCTCAGGGCATTATTGCCGATGCATCAGCCATTACCATGTGGTGGATGCGGTCCTGGACGCAGCGGAAAAGGAGGACTAGCACTGTGGTGGAAGATTACCGATATATCGGCAAACCAACGCCGCGGCGAGATGCGCTGGATATCGTCACGGGCAAGGCAACATATATCGATGATGTAACCCTGCCGGGCATGCTTCACGGCAAGGTTCTGAGGTGCCCCCATCCCCACGCCGATATCACGGATATCCGGACCGGAAAGGCGGAGGCCCTGCCGGGGGTCCGGGCTGTTTTGACTTACCGGGACGTGCCGGAATGGAAGACCGGCATGCCCAGACACATGGGAGTGCTCAACCGGCGGTTGCGTCATGTGGGGGATGCGGTCGCCCTTGTGGCGGCTGAGAGCGAAGAGATTGCTCTGGAGGCATTGGAACTCATCGACGTCACCTATAAAGAACTGCCGGCGGTTTACGATGTGGAAGAAGCCACAAAGCCGGATGCCCCCCAACTGTGGGATGAGTTTCCCGGCAACATGGTGCCTCCCTTTCCCGCGTTCGGACCGAAGACCATTGACAAGGTAGTGACGGGCGATGTGGAAGAGGGGCTCCGTTCCGCTGATTTTGTGAGTGAAGGGACCACGAAATATGAGAATATCGCCAACCCTTTGCCCATCGAACCGCCCGGTGTGATCGCCAAATGGGAGGATGATGAGAGGTTGACGGTCTGGTCCGGGACCCAGAGTGCATCCTGGCACCGGTTTATCATGATGTCCAAGATGGGACACCCAGACATCCGCGCCATCAATACCCACTGCGGCGGCAGTTTCGGTTCAAAGAACTACGCCCCTCAACCCCTGTTCTACGCGGCCGCGCTGGCCAGGGCGACCGGAAGCCCGGTCAAGGTTGTTTACGGCAAAGAGGAACATTTCGGGGCCTTTGTCCTCCGCCTCGGGTCCCGGTTTCGGGGAAAAATCGGCATGAAACGGGACGGCACCGTGACGGCGGTATCGGGCCGATGGTTTATTAATACGGGTGCCTATTCGGATATGAGCCAGGCGCAGGTGGCCGTGGGGTGCGGCGAAGCCCAGCTCATGCTTCGATGCGAAAACTGGGATTTAAAGACATGCCTTGTGACCACCAATCGATGTGCTTCGGGGGTTATACGGGGATTCGGCGGCCAGGAACTGGAGTCGTCATTCGCCCCCATTCTGCATGAGCTGATGAGCAAAGCGGACTTGGATCCGGTCCGGTTTTTCAAAAAGAATTTTGTCAAACCCGGCGACGGGTATATCTGGCGGGACGGAGAGCGCTGGGTCTGCCGGGGCAAGGACTACTCGGCAGCCATGGACAAAGGGGCCGAGGCCTTCGGATGGAATGAAAAGTGGAAGGGGTGGTTGAAACCGACCGCTGTGAACGGGCCCAAACGCTCGGGTGTCGGCGTGGGTATTCACGGAAACGCCGATGTGGGAGAGGATGAATCCGAGGCCTATGTCAGGCTGAACCCGGATTTCACGGCGGTGATCCATGTGCTCGTAGGTGAGTCCGGCATGGGCCAGAGGAGCAGCCTCTGCAAGATGGTCGCAGAGACGCTTCAGCTTCCCCTGGAAAGGGTCCATGTCACGCCTGCGGATACCCTTGTGAATCCCTACGAGTTCGGGCTGGTCGGGTCCAGGGGAACCTATGCAGTCGGATCGGCGGTACTTAAGGCGACGGAAGATGCGAAGCGGAAACTATTCGAACTGGCTGCGCCTAAATTGAAATCTTCCCCGGAGGATCTCGAAACGCATGACGGGCAGGTATTCGTCAAAGGACGGCCCGGCGTCTCCCTCTCCTGGGGCAGAGCCATGGGGGTTATGCAGACCTGCGTGGGGGTCGGACGATTTGTCTGGGATTTTTCCGTGCCCAACTTTCTGGCCCTGTTCGTAGAGGTGGAGGTGGATACGGAGACCGGAAAAATCGAATTGACCCGGATGCTCGGGGCAAGCGACGTGGGCCGGATTATTGACCCCCGTTCGATCGAGGGTCAACTGTACGGCGCGCTTGGCTCCGCAGGAACCGATTCCGCCATCTTTGAAGAGTCGGTCCTCGACCCTGCAAACGGCCGTATCATGAATATGAACATGATGGACTACAAGTGGCGCACCTTCCCCGAACTCCCCCGTTTCCAGAAGTCCCTGCTTGAAACGCCCTTTGATACAATCAGTTACGGCGCCATCGGTTTCGGAGAAATCTCCACGTCTCCGGGGCCGGGGGCGGTGCGAATGGCGGTCTCCAATGCGGTGGCGAAATGGGTCAACGAGTACCCGTTGACACCGGACAGGATTCTCAGGGCCCTGAACAAGATGCCAAGCCGAAAATCAGGACAGGAGAAGAAATGAAGGACTTCAGACACTTCAACGCGGGTTCCGTACACGAAGCCTGTTCGCTTCTGAGAGAATTCAATGGCAAGGCGGTCCTTATAGCGGGCGGCACGGATCTCCTGGGAACTCTGAAAGCCGATATCCTCCCGGAATACCCGGAAGCATTGATCAATATCAAGACCATTCCGGATATGGCAGCCGTTCAGGAGGATGAGAATGGACTAAAGGTTGGAGCACTGGGCAAGCTGGCGGAGATTGTCCGCTCTCCCATTATAAGAGAAAGATACGGTATCCTGTCAGATGCGGCCGAATCCGTTGCGGGTCCGGAAATCCGAAACATGGGGACCATCGGAGGAAATCTCTGCCAGGACACCCGCTGCTGGTATTACCGGTATCCTCATCT
>CAZEGG010000009.1:0-24028 GCA_964511755.1 uncultured Desulfobacteraceae bacterium
TCGGACTGGGAGCGCAGGCGCCGCAGCCGGAACTGGGGCTGATGATCAGCATCGGGAGAAACTTCATGAGAGATTACTGGTGGGTAGCGACATTTCCCGGGCTCACCATCCTCATCATGGTGCTGGGATTCAATCTTATGGGTGACGGGTTGCGGGATCTGCTGGATCCCAAGTTGCGAAGGAGCCTTGTATGACGGCGCCGTTGCTGGAGGTGAAACACCTCAAGACCTATTTCTATACGTACGAGGGAACCGTCAGGGCTCTCGAGGACGTGAGCTTCCATATCAACAGGGGTGAGATATTCGGCCTGGTGGGGGAAACGGGCTGCGGAAAAAGCGTGACCGCCCGGTCCGCCATGAGGCTTATAGAAGCACCGGGGAAGATCGTGGGAGGAGAAATACTGTTCAAGGGCAGGGACCTGCTGAGTCTCTCCGAGGACGAGCTGCAAAAGATTCGGGGCAACCAGATTTCCATGGTATTCCAGGACCCCATGGCATCTTTGAACCCCCTGATGAAGATCGGCAATCAGGTGGCCGAGGTGTTGAAAATACACAAAAAGGTCGAATCCGGGGAGAAGCTCAGGAAAAGAGTCGTGGAGATCCTGCGCATGGTCAGGCTTCCTTCTCCTGAGCGCATCGTGGAGAATTACCCGTTCGAACTCTCAGGGGGTATGCGTCAAAGGGTTATGATCGCGATGATGGTATCGACCAATCCCGAACTGCTCATAGCGGACGAACCGACAACGGCCCTGGACGTGAGCATTCAGGCACAGATTCTGAGCATCATCAAATCCATGAAGGAGAAAATGGACGTATCCGTGTGGATCATAACCCACGATCTGGGGGTGATCGCTGAGACCTGCGACAGGCTCTGCGTCATGTACGCCGGCGCCGTCGTTGAGTGCGGCAACGTACATGAGCTGTTCCAAAATCCGCTCCACCCTTATACGCAAGGCCTGCTGAAAGCCATCCCCAAGGCCCACGAAAAGGCGGAGAGGCTGGATACCATCCCGGGTTCGGTTCCGAATCTCATCTCTCCGCCTTCGGGCTGCAGGTTCCATCCCCGATGCGCCCGTGCCGGCCGGGAGTGCTCCGAGAGAGGAGCGGAAAAAGTCAAAATAACGGACACTCATTTTGTGTCGTGCAGGCGCTACACAGAAGGAAACCGGGAGCAATGAACCATCACTTTCCGCTGTTGAGGCTGAGGAACGTCAAGAAATACTTTCCCATAAAGGGAGGGGTCTTCGGCAAGACGATAAATTTCGTCAAATCGGTGGACGGAGTAAGCCTGGACATAGACAGGGGCAGGACGCTCGCGCTGGTGGGTGAAAGCGGCTGCGGCAAGACGACCTTGGGGAGGACGATCCTGAGACTCACGAATCCGACCGCGGGAGACATATACTTCGATGCGCCGCCTCAGGCCATGGAAGAGATGGATCGATTGAATCAAGGTGTCCGTGACGGATCCGCCCGGGAAGAAGATGTCAAGAGGCTCCGCGAACTGGATGATCGCTACAACCTCTCATCCGTAACGGGAAAAGAACAGATGCGGTTGAGGCGAAGGATGCAGATCGTGTTTCAGGACCCGCTCTCTTCATTGGACCCGAGGATGACCATAAAGCAGATATTGAGTGAGCCTTTCAGAATACATCAACGCGCCTCGAGAGAGGAGTTGGAGACGACGGTCATAGGCCTCCTGGAGAGTGTCGGGTTGAAGCAGGAACACCTCTACAGGTACCCACACGAGTTTTCCGGCGGCCAGCTGCAGCGGATTTGCATCTTGAGGGCCATAGCCCTCAATCCTGATTTTCTGGTGCTGGATGAACCGACTTCAGCGCTGGACGTCTCCGTTCAGGCTCAGATACTCAACCTGCTGAAGGACCTTCAAAAAGAGCATGAGCTTACCTATCTGTTCATCACCCATGACCTCAGCGTGGTCAGATTCATCAGTACAAAGGCCGCGGTCATGTATCTTGGAAAGATTGTGGAGACGGCTCCCACCGAGGAGCTCTTCAACAACGCTCTTCACCCGTGCGCCCGTCTGCTGCTGGATGCAGTCCCGGTAGCCGATCCCGGGCTGAGAAGAGAAAAGCAGTTGATGGAAGGAGACGTGCCTACCCCCGTAGATCCACCCTCAGGCTGCCGCTTCCGGACGAGATGCAGGTTTGCGGAAGACATATGTTCCACAAGCGAACCCCTGCTCGAAGAGGCAGGAACCGATCACCTCGTCGCGTGTCATCTCTACGGCAGGATCAGGGAGTCAGCGCATCAAACACCACTTCCCCGTCCAGGACTGTGAGTTCGACCTTTATCTTCCTTATGTCGTCCGTTGCGGCCGTGGTGGGGTCCGATGAGAGGACGATCATGTCGGCCCGTTTGCCGACTTCAAGGCTGCCGATCTCTTCTTCTTCAAAGAGAGAGTAGGCCGCATCGATTGTGTACATCCTGAGCGCATCCATGACTTCCAACCGCTGCGTTTCTGCAAAAATGCCCGCTTTTCTGATCCCTTCTCTGCTGACCGCGCTCCATATCCCGAGCAGAGGCTCATATGGGTAGATGGGCGCGTCTGAACCGGCACAGAGTCTGATGCCGCTGTCCCGCAGGCTCCTCCAGGCGTAAGCGTATTCCAGGCGGTCTTTCCCGATTCTGTCCTCAACCCAAGGATAGTCATAAGAGGCAAACACGGGCTGCACCGATGCAATCACCCCGACATCACGCATTTTATCGATCACTTCCCTGCTGAGGATCTGGCAGTGCTCCAGGCGAGGCCTGAATTCTGCCGCCCCTCGAACCCCGGCAAACGCATCGACCGATACCGACGCCGCGGCATCTCCTATGGCGTGAATGGCTACCTGGAGATTGTTTTCAGAGGCCTTTTTCACCATTTCACGTACTTCCTCAAACGGATAGTTCAGGATGCCCCGGTTCTCTGCATCATCGGAATAGGGCGCCCGCAGGTTTGCCGTTCGTGCGCCCAGGCTGCCGTCGGACAGGATCTTCAGGCCCATTATTTTTACGGGATCTCCTCCGAAGCCCTTCTGAATGCCCATGTGCGCCATGTCGTTCAGGTAGGCCGGCATCATGTACATCCTGATCTTGAAAGGAAAATCCATGCGATCACGTATCATCTGGTACAGGCGGATATTCTCGGCGGTCCCGCTCATGTCGGTCATCGTTGTCAGACCGGCGCTGAACATATCATGGAACACGGCCCCGGCGTGTTCGACCATACTGTCCATCGGCGGCCTGGGCATCACATGCAGGGCCTCTCCAAGTGCATTCTCCTTCAATACGCCGTCCGCTATGGCCGAAGTGTCCATGTAGGAAGCGAAATATTCGAGGGCCTTGCTGTTCACCACTGCTGCGTGGCCGCAGACCCTGATCAGGAGGACGGGATTCCGGGAAGTCTGCCGGTCCAGTTCCTCCTTTGTGGGGAATCTCTTGACATCCTTGAAAAAGCTGTCATCCCATCCCCTTCCCATGAGCCATTTCTCCGGTTCCAGATCGCGAGAAGCTTCCTTTACGGCATCCAGCACCCCCGAGAGGGAACCCAGACTGGTAAGGTCCAGAGTCAACTTGCTCAGTATCAGACTGAACGGATGCATATGGGACTCGATAAAGCCCGGCAGGAGGGTCTTGCCTTGAAGATCAACGGTCATGGAATGGCCGCCGGCGTATCCCATGACATCTTCATCGGGTCCCATATGAACGATTCGATTTCCCTCCACCACCAGGCCGCCCGAATAGGCGTCTTGGCCTATCGGGATGACATTGGCGTTCAAAAAAACAATTCTGCTCATCTTTCTTCATCTCCTTAATTTATTGCTCGACCAATAGTAGAGATGCTGTCTTATCGCACAAGATGTATTGCAGGTCAATAGGGATCCTGCTCCACTGATCACCATCAAGGCGCCATTCCCGCCGTTGGCGGGATTGTCTTCGCTCGCTCCTCCCTGAGGCGTATTGTACCATACGCCTCACTCGTCGCTCCTTGGCGCCTTGCATCCGCCGCCTTGCTGGTGATCAGGATGCGTCTCAGAGTAGGCTCGGTCATTGATGGAATTCGACGGTGGATTTGGTTGCTGAACACTCGAGGTATGTTTTTTGGCGGTAAAGATGGAGAAGGTGAAAGGGCGACAGAGGATATGGAGAAGGGGCAGGAGATTTTGGTAACGCTTCACCTGGTCAAGAAATCATGCTCAGCGCGATGCGAGTGATCTCCTGAACCGGAGCCACCTTTTCAATCGCGTCCCGTTTGATCGCCTCCTTGGGCATGCCGAAAACAACGCATGTTTCCTCATCTTGCGCGATCGTTCGAGCCCCCGCCTTTTTCATCATCAGGAGGCCTTCGGCGCCGTCTACCCCCATCCCTGTAAGGATGATGCCAAGGCAGTTCTCACCGGCATATTCGGCAGCGGATTTGAACAGCACATCCACGGAAGGTCTTTGATGATGGACCATGGGACCCTGTTTCACCTGAACGTAATAGCGTGCACCGCTTCTTCTGAGGAGCATATGGTAATTTCCCGGGGCGATGAGCACCCTCCCGTTAACCACCCTATCCCCATCCTCCGCCTCTTTAACCTGCACGGAGCAAAGTCTGTCAAGTCTTTCTGCAAAGGATGCGGTAAACTTGGGCGGCATATGCTGAACCACCACAATACCCGGTGCGTTTAGGGGCATTTGCATCAAGACGGTTTTCAAAGCCGAGGTGCCCCCGGTCGAAGCGCCTATTGCAATGATTTTCTCACTAGTGGAAGACAATGCCTTTGGTGCCGACGCTTTTCCGATCTCCAGGGGTCTGTGGTGCTGCTCAGGCGGTCCTGTGACCTTGATCCCGGCAACCGCCCGTATCTTATCCGCCAACTGCATGCTTAAGTCGCCCATCGAATACGAACTGGACGGCTTGGAAATCACCTCCAGGGCCCCGAAAGAAAGGGCTTCCAAAGCCAATTTACTGCCTTTTGCTGTCAGCGAGCTCACTATCACAACCGGCAATGGATAATATCTCATCAATTTTCTGAGAAAAGTAATGCCGTCCATTCTCGGCATTTCCAGATCCAGAGTAATGACATCCGGCTTCAACTCCACAATCTTGTCTCTGGCTATATAGGGATCAGGGGCTGTCCCTACCACTTCTATCCCCTTTTCCCTCGACAACTCTCCGGCAAGCACCTTTCGGACAACCGCCGAATCATCAACGACAAGTACTCGTATAGGCTTTTCTCTATCCATTGTAGCCGCCAATCCGCTCCAAACGCCCCAACTCTTCCGTTTGTTTCAGCGGGTTGCCATTCGCAGCGAATCTCCTCCTCACGGCACTTCGTTTTGATACTCTGATTTTGGATTCAGGGTCTATGAACCGACGACAATCCTCACACCCAGCTGATCATCGATCGCATCACAGAGAAGAGCAATATTTCGTTCCGTGTGGGAAAAGAAACCTTCCAGGGCTTCGCCGGAATTCATCATTTCCGGAATCCCCAGTTTGAAAATTGTCTTTGCTTCAAAGAGACTCAGAGCTTTCCCGCAGATCATATTGAGCAGTTCTTTTATCGTTCCGTCGACATCTTCATCTTCTATCTGGTCAGGATCCTGGCCCATGAAATCGGCGGTCAACGAACCTGCAAGGTCAGTCGGAATCACGAATACCGCCTCGCCGGCAAATCGACCTTGAAACTTGAGGCTGACAGACTTCAATTTCTCCTGTGACATCTGAAACAGCGGGCTGTCAGGTTCGGCCTCGGAGACTTCCAGCGGCAAGAAAAACATGGTTTCCAAGACCTCAGAAATCGAGGTCTTCATCGCTTCTTTCATCGCTTCCCTGTCCATCTTCCGTGTCTCCCAGTATTTTGTTGAGCATTTCCCGGATGTTCTCCGGGGTGAAAGGTTTCTGGATATAGCCTGCGGCGCCTTTGGCCATGAATTCATCAATCATCTGCTCACTTCCCTCGGTGGAGACAACGACAACGGGAATAACCGCGAGCAGCTCATCTTCTTTCATGTGCGTGAGCAATTCCAGGCCGTTCATCTCGGGCATATTATAGTCGGTGATAACCAAGTCCACCCAATGGCTTCTCAAAATCTCAAGGGCTTCCCGGCCGTTGGCCGCAGCATAGTACTCTCCGACATTAAACCCGGAGATCGTGACAGCCTTACGAATTACATTTCGCATAGGAGAGGAATCATCTACCACAAGCATATTGAACGCCATAGTTTTTCACCTTCCTTGCTGGTTCAAAGATCATCCGCTATACTCCTCCGGTCACACGGAAATGCCCTGGACACACGTTAATAACTTTTCTAATTCATGAAGTTTTTCGCAAAATGAGGCCATCAGCATCTGCAGATCGATGTCGTTGAGATGCAGCTTTTTCACGACCGCCGGATTAAAGCGGTAAGCCAGGCCGTCGGATCCCACTCCTATTCCCATAATCATGCAGAGCGTATCGGCCACATACACCGTTGCCAGATCAATATCGTCTTCCGGCCATCCGGCGCCAAGATGGTGGTTACGGATGATATCCACCATTTTACCACTGAAGTTCCATTTCTCCGCCACCATTGCCCCTACCGCGGCATGGTCGATGCCGATTATCAATTTTTCGGCATCCCGAAAAGTAATATTCCGATCTGCTATGGCTTTTTCAATGTCGTCAAAATAATTTCCGACGTATTCGCTCAACACTGTTTTTCCGATATCCTTCAGAAGTGCAGCTGTGAATATGAGGTGTTTTCCTTTCTGTTTCTTGTTGTCTGCTAACTCTCTGGCCATAAAAGCCGAGAGAACTGAATATTTCCAGAGTTCCCCTTCCCGCAGGTCATATCCTTGTTGCGCCTGCTTCAGATTTTCACTTCCCAGGTTCAGCATGGCCATGCCGACCACCTGATCCATGCCCAGATAAGCAACTGCCTGGTGAATGGAATCCATTCTTTTCGCGAGGCCGAAAAATGCGGAATTGCAGACTCTCAAGATGTTTGCGGTCAGAGCCGGATCGTATTGAATAATATCTGCCAGATCCGTAGCGGAGCTCATGGGATCGTTCGCGACCGCCATCACCTTTTGTGTCACCTGGGGAATGGGTTTCAGCTCGTCAATTCCCTTGATTATGGAGGTTATATCAATCATATCTTCTCGAATTGTTGGCCTGATGTCTTCAGCCAGGTCCCTCCGTCGCTGATTTGAAGTTTGATCGTTCTGTTGACATTTCCGCCCACCGCTTCATAATCGATCATTACCTTGTTTTTCCAGAAAAGCTTTCTCACAGCCATATTGTTTCTTTTCCCGATATTGAAAAACCCTTTCTGGTCGAGGATTTGCGCACCCCCTACGACAATCACCCTCATTCTCTGTTTTGCGGCCCCCAGTTCGTATGCAGACCTGAAAAGAGCTGGAACGCCGGTGTCGGCGAACATGAGGGGGTTCTTCCGGGCCTTGCCTTCATCAAGTCTGGAATCCGGCAGCATGAAGTGGAGCAAGCCTCCTACTTTCACCACCGGATCATAGATCGAAATTCCGATACAAGATCCCAATGAATAGGTGATCAGGACGGAATTCGGATCATTGCTGACCCTCATGTCTGATACTCCGACGATGATATTCACTTGGTTACCCTTCTGAATCCTTCTTGACGCTTCAATGTATGCTGCCCGTTTCCTCTGTTTGCGTATCAGGGGGAACTCCCCAGTTTCCGGAGCGTGCTGTCGGCGCTAATCTATAATTTTCATGGGCAATCTCGAACAACCCCGCGATGTCCAGGATCAGGCCGACCCTGCCGTCTCCCATGATCGCGCCGCCAGCGAGTCCTTTGATGTGTTTAAGGCTTTGCCCCAGACTCTTGATAACAATTTCCTCTTTCCCCAGGAGCTCATCAAGCTGAAGGCACATCTGCTGGCCCTCGTACTCCACGGCAACCACCAAAGCCTCCCATGGTTTCTGGTACTTCCCTTCGGTGTTCACGATCCTGTCAAGCCTGACGAGGGGGAGAAGTCTGCTTCTGACCATCACCATCTCTCCCTTTCCCTCAACAGTGGAATACTGACTCTTGTCCGGTCTGAACGATTCCAGGATGGCAAGGGCGGGAATGATGAACCGCTCCGTTCCTACTCCTACGACCATTCCTTCGATGATCGCGAGCGTCAGGGGCAGGCTGATGGTGAATACGGAGCCGCAGCCTGAAATACTGTTGATCTCGACTCTTCCTCTCAGTTTTTCGATCGCTCTCTTCACAACATCCATTCCGACACCGCGGCCTGATATCTCCGTTACTTCCTTTGCCGTTGAAAATCCGGGGCGGAATATCAGGTTGTAAACCTCCAAATCTCCGAGTGCGCCATTTTCCGTGATGAGTCCGGCCGCTTCAGCCTTTGCAAGGATTCTTTCCCTGTCCAACCCCTTTCCATCATCCGCTATCTCAATAACGATATTTCCGCCTCGATGATAGGCGCGCAGGGTCACCGTGCCCTCGGGGGATTTTCCGTTCGCTTTCCTCGTTTCGGGGTCTTCTATGCCGTGGTCGACAGCATTTCGGATCATATGCACCAGGGGTTCGTAGAGCTCGTCCACCACGTTCCTGTCTATTTCGGTATCCGCACCCTCCATGCGCAAAGCCACCTGTTTCCCGGAACTCCTTGCAAGATCTCTTACCAGCCTTACCATCCTCTGAAAGGTGCTTTTTATGGGAATCATCCTCAAGGACATGGCCGTCTTTTGAAGCGTTGATGTTATCTGATTCAGCTGGTTCAAGGTCTTGTAAAGCTGCTGGTCCGCAATGGAGAGTATCCTTTCGTTCTGTCTGAGCATCGCCTGCGCGATCACAAGCTCCCCCGTCATGTCCACAAGGGTATCCAGTTTTGAAGTGTCCACTTTCACCAGGGGATCAAAGCCTTTTTTCCCCCCGAATTTTCTCTGGCTGCGCAGAGCTCCAACAACCTTTTCAGGTCCGGCAATCCCTTCTTCAACGAGGATCTGCCCCAACTTTTTGCCCGGCTTCTGTTTTTGAGTCCTCAGACATTCTTCGAGTCTTTCCCTTCCGACAATTCCTTCCTCAACAAGGATCTCCCCCAGCGGCTTCCCGCCCAGGTTTTCGCTCTCGGATTGGAATGCCTCGATCTTATCCAAGAGGGGCTGGATATCCAGTCCGTTATCAAGCGCTGTGCCGGTGCTGAGGCCCTGTGCAACGCCCTGAATCATCCGTTTCAGCGTATCCAGCGATTCGAGCACGAGATCCACCACATCTCCTTCAATTCTGATCTCGCCGTTGCGGGCTTTATCAAGCAGGTTTTCAGCACTATGTGCGAGTCTGTTGATCTTGTCCAAATTGAGGAACCCGGAAATCCCCTTGATGGTATGAAAGGGCCTGAATATGGAATTTATCGTCTCCAGATTCTCAGGATCATCTTCGAGGTCGATCAGGTTGACCTCGACTGAAGCAAGATTTTCGAGGGATTCCGACACAAAATCATTGAGGATTTCCAGATCCTCCTCTGTCTGTTCAGAAGCCTGTGCCCCTTCGCTTTTTCCAGAACTATTCTCCGATTCCTTGATTTCCGTCCCTTCCTGGCGATCTTTTTTTTCAGCAACGGGAACAGGCGAACCCAGCTTGTCAAACAGGGAACTCATGTCTTCCTGAAAGGTCTCTCCCCTGGACACCGAACGGAACGCTTTCTGAAGGTACCCAACAGCCTCTTCCAAAGGCGAAATATCCTTCGTGTCTCCTAAAATCAGCCGTTCCACATATCCCTTCACGGCGGTCAAAAGCACATGGTATTGAGGATGATTGATTTTTTTGGAGCCTTTTTCCACGAATTCCAGGGCATTCATGATCCTGCCCATCGCCTGAATATCTTCCTCTTCAAGAGTGACGATCTCCAGCGCCATATTCTCTATCTGCTCTTCAACGCTCTCGAAAGCTTCGGACATATATCAGGCCTTTTCTGAGACAGGTGAAATGAACGAGACTCGTTTCTAGGTGCCGAGAACCTTTTCCAGCTTTTCGCCGAAGATTTCCGGAGTAAAGGGTTTTACAACATAATTGCTCACACCGGCCTTCACCGCTTCAATGACATTTTCCCTCTGTCCTTCTGCAGTTACCATGATGAAGGGAATCTCTTTCAGCGAGTCGTCTTTTTTGACCGCTTTCAGAAGATCCAACCCGGTCATTTTCGGCATATTCCAGTCTGAGACGATCAGTCCTATCGAATCCTTCTTCAGCTCCTCCAGGGCTGCGCTGCCATCTTCAGCTTCAACGATTTTGTTAAAACCAAGTTGCTTTAAAACGCCTTTTACTATCCTCCTCATGGTTGCAAAATCATCTACCACCAACACCTTGATATTCGCATCAAAGGCCATTTACTCTCCCTCCTCGATATACCTCATCGACCATGTTTCCAAGTTGTCCGAGCAGACGCACCGCAGGCGGCACGTCCTATGGTGCCTCCGCGCAATCTCCGGTGCGAGAGGCACACTGCAAAGCTCAATAAGCAAGATGCATACCAACCTGGTTTCCATCCATAAATGGCTGTTTTTCACAATCTCGTCGTCAAACTGCGGGATCACTTGTGCGACGTACTGGTATAGTACGTCTCCACGTAATCCCTTGATTTTCTTGATCTTGCAAAAAATATCCCATTTCTGGATTGGAAACTTGCCATTGGCCCAAATTCTATTCGTGGATGAGCACAACCTCGGAACGTTTTGCGGTTGGCGGACCGCCAGTCCCCCATCCTTGAGACGGAACTGCGCATCCTTCCGCAGAGCGGAGTAACGCATGATTTTCGCCTGGTGATGCTCGTGAACGAGTTGTTTCTTCTATTCCAGGAAAAGCCCACATGAAGCCCTGACAAGCATGGCCCTTTATTGACGAAAACCGATCGATAATAGTCATGATTTTGACAGACGACGTTGTTTTTCTTGGCACTTCGGTTCACTCGTTTTCTTACCCCGTGCGTCCCGATCTTCTGGTTCCTCTAAACAGAATCGGCTTCAAGATTTTTCGAATTTATGCCGATTCAATAGAAACCCGGCAGCAGAGCAAACGGAGACAGAGAGGCCTCTTCTTCCGCCAGGGATCGACGGCCAACATTTCCGGTCGGCTTCCGCCGCCGGGAAGCTTTCACAAGATAATGCACAGAGATGAATCTGACCGAGAAGGAATTCAGGAAATTAAGCGGGGTCGTGTACAGCGAGTGCGGCATCCACCTGCACGACGGCAAGCGCCAGCTGCTCCAGGCCCGGCTTTCCAAGCGGCTGCGTAAGACGGGCATCAAAACCGCGAGAGAGTATATCAAGGTCCTGGAAGCGGACCAGAAGGAGTTGGTTCACTTTCTTGATGCCGTGTCGACCAACCACACTTTCTTTTTCAGAGAAAGTCACCACTTCGAAGTGCTCGAACCGTCCCATACGAATATCTGGTGTGCTGCCTGCTCAAGCGGTGAAGAGCCTTACTCTGTGGCGATGTATTGCCTGGAAAGGGGCATCAGGCCTGCCATTCTCGCCACCGATATCTCCACCAATGTCCTCGGTATCGCGGCTCGCAGAGTCTACCCCCTGGAAAAGGCGCAGACACTGTCCCGTGACATCCTCCGGAAATATTTTCAGAAAGGGCAGGGGAAATGGGAAGGATTCATCCGGGTGAAGGAAGAAGTGAGCCGGATGGTCACCTTCCAGCGGTTCAATTTGATGTCTGATTCCCTTCCCGCCCGGAAGTTTAATGTTGTCTTCTGTAGAAACATGTTGATTTATTTAGATAATAAGACTAAAGAGAGGGTCGTCAACAATCTCTATCATTCGCTGAAAGGAAAGGGCTACTTCATTATCGGCGGCGCAGAAAGCCTCAACAGCATCCGGCACAAGTACACGTACATCAGGCCGAGTATCTACCGGAAGAATTGAGGCTTTGAGACGGAATCGTGAAGCCCGTTTTCCCTGAGCTTCAGGTATTACTCTCCATGCCTCCCCGACTCTGCCAGGTCTTCAAGCCCGGCGCGGTCGAGAAGGAGGATGCGGCGGTCATCCACTTCTATGAGATTCTGCATGTTCATCCTCGCGAAGACCCGCGAAAGGGTCTCCGGAACCGTCCCCAGAAGGCTTGCCAGCTGTCCTTTTGAGATGTTCAGCGTAACGGCATCTTCTTCACCCTGTTCTTCCGCCAGGTAGATCAGATACCCGGCCAGTCTTGCCGGGACTTCCTTGAGGGAAAGATTTTCGATCTGGGTCGTGAACTGCCGGAGCCGCAGTGACAAAACCGCAAGCATGTTGAGGGCCAGGGATGGTTTCCTGGTGATGAGGTCTACAAAATCCGGGCGCGGGAAAAAAAGCACATGCGATTTGGTGATCGTTTCGGCACTCGCGGGAAATCGCTGCCCTGAGAATACGGGCACTTCCCCGAAGGGTTCACCTGGTCCCAGGATGTGGAGGATCTGCTCTTTCCCTTCGCTTGAAACCTTGTAAATTTTGACAAGGCCGTCACCGATGACATAAAAACCGCTGCTGTCCTCTCCTTCAAGGAACACGGATTCTCCCTTGCTGAAATTTTTCTCCACCGCGATCTGTCCGACCCTGTCTATTTCCTTTTCACTGAGGCCGCGAAAAAGGAGGGTGTTCGCTACGATGTCGTGGTTTGATTTTCCCATGGTTTCCTCTCTCCTTGCTCGATACCACTTTTTCTTGATCCAGGTCAAAGCAAATGTTCCCGAAAGTGGTTATTATGATAACAAACAGGAACAAAGGAAGGTGCGGAATATTGGAGATGCAATGGAGCCCGGAAGCAAAGGACGCACTCAAGAAGGTGCCTTTTTTTGTCAGGAAGCGGGTGAAGACAAGGGTTGAGGAGGAGGCTGCACGCCGCGGAGACGATCAGGTGAGTCTCCAGCATGTAACCATATGCCGGAAGCGTTTTCTCGAAAAAATGTCCGATGAAATCAAGGGGTACCAGGTGGAGACCTGCTTCGGACCGGGTGCCTGCCCGAATCGAGCTACGTTCTCGGACGGTCTGGTCGAGGAAATTGAACGCATGCTCGCCGGGAAGGGTCTGGAAGATTTCCTGAAAGCAAAGGTGGACGGACCGCTGAAATTCCACCACGAGTTCCGTGTTTCCGTGTCCGATTGCCCGAACGCCTGTTCACGGCCACAGATAGTGGATATAGGGCTGATAGGCGCCTCAAAGCCGAAGCGAGGCAAAGAGCCCTGCAACCAGTGCTCCGCATGTGTTGAAGCGTGCAGAGAATCAGGGATTCTTCTGGATGAAAACGGTCCCGTCATTGATGAAGCAGCATGCCTCGGCTGCGGCGCCTGCATTCGCGCCTGCCCTACCGGAACCCTCGAGGTGGGAAAAAATGGGTATCGGGTGCTCCTGGGCGGCAAACTCGGGCGGCATCCGAGGCTCGGGGAAGAACTCCCGGGTGTGCATGCACCGGAGGAGATCCCGGGCATTGTCGAGCGGTTTGTAGAGATCTACCAGTCTCTCTGCAGGAAGGGAGAGCGTCTCGGCGTCATCCTGGAGCGTGTCGGCAAAGAAAAATTCCTGGAAGAGTTGGAAAAAGCGAGTCTTTTGACTTGTGTCAAGGCAAAAGAGCATTAAAGCAGTTATGACAGAGTCAGAATAACACGTGAAAACTTGAACTCAAACGTCAAACCCTGGAGGTAGGAAATGAAATGCCCTGGACAGGACATGCAGTACTGGAAACCAGGGGCCATCTTTGAGGCAAGATGTCCTGAATGCGGGACCGCGGTGGAATTTTTCAAGGACGACACTACGCGTAAATGCCCCAAGTGCGGTCATCGTTTCCTGAACCCCCAACTGGATTTCGGCTGTGCTTCCTATTGCCAGTATGCGGAGCAGTGTATCGGAAACCTCCCTCCCGAGTTGATTGCGCAGAAAGAGGACCTGCTCAAGGATCGTGTGGCGATCGAGGTGAAGCGATACTTCGACCGGGATTTCAAGCGCATCGGACATGCCACGCGCGTAGCCAGGCACGCCGAGAAAATCGGGCGGGAAGAAAAAGGAAACCTGGCAGTCATCCTTTCAGCTGCCTATCTCCACGATATCGGGATCAAAGAGGCCGAGAGGAAACACAACAGCACGGCGGCCCGATACCAGGAAGAGGAAGGTCCCCCTATCGCCAGGGAGATCCTGGGCAGGCTGGGGGCCGGAAACGAGTTGATCGAAGAGGTCTGCGATATTATCGCGCATCATCACCATCCGAGATCGGGGGAGACGGTCAATTTCAGGTGCCTGTATGATGCGGATCTCATCGTCAATCTGGAAGAGAGCCAAAAAGACCGGCCGGCCGATGGCGGGCATCTGGAAAAGGCCATAGAAAAATCATTTTTGACGGAGAGCGGCAAGGCTCTTGCCCGCGATGATCTGTTGAGGAGCGTACCATGAAGGTGACGAGAAAAGTAGTTGAAATTAACGATGAGCTATGTGACGGCTGCGGGCTGTGCGTTCCCAGTTGTGCGGAAGGGGCCATTGAGGTAGTTGACGGAAAGGCCAGGCTGGTTGCTGAGAAGTACTGCGACGGCCTCGGAGCCTGCCTGGGGGAATGTCCGAACGGAGCCCTCCAGGTGATTGAGCGGGAGGCCGATGATTTCGACGAGGAGGCAGTGGAGAAATATCTCGAAAAAAAGGGCGGAAAGCAGGCGGAATTTGCTATGGCACCTTCTTGTCCGTCCAGCCGGATTCACGTCTTTGCTCCTCCGGAGTTCAAGAAAGATCCTGGCGGGAAGGAGAAGCCCGCCCGCGGGAAATCCAGGCTTACCCACTGGCCCGTGCAGATCAACCTGATACCGCCGACAGCCCCTTTTCTCAAAGGCGCTCATCTGCTTGTTGTGGCGGATTGCGTTTCCGTTGCGTACGCGAATCTCCATAACGATTTCCTGGAAGGCAAGGTGATTATGATGGGGTGCCCCAAGTTCGATGATGTCCCGGGGTACATTGACAAGTTTGCTGAAATATTCAAGACTGCAGGGATCAAGAGCATTACCGCTATTGTTATGGAGGTCCCGTGCTGTTCCGCGCTGCCCGTGATTGTCAAGCGTGCCATGCAGGCCGCGGGAAAAGAGATACCCATGGAGGAGATCGTCATCGGCATTCGCGGCGATATTCTCAATAGACAAGACAATAGAACAAGAGGAGAGCTCCATGAAAAAGTTGAATCTCTATGAAGAGACCGATTTTAGCGATCTCCACCTGAGCAGGTTTCTGGTTCATGATTCACCGTATTTCAAAATTCTGAACTTCAATTTCAAGACGGGACAGGAGCTCCCCATCCACTCCCACGACATAGAAGGACAGGTGAGCATCGTAATCCTCGAAGGGGAGGGTGAGTTCCTGGCAAAGGACGGGACCCTGCCTGCCAAGGCCGGGGACGTCTTGATTTCGGATATCAGCGAGCCTCACGGCATTCGGGCCGGCACCGATCTCCGGGTGCTGGTGACCATCGCGCCTCCCATCTAGTGGCACTTACGCCGACGTAGTCGGCATTTGTTGCATAGAAAGGCCGGAGGCAAGAGAACAATGCCTATTCCCGGGAATCTGCTCACGACCGCGATGGCGGTCATGCCCCACACCGACGTGGACCACGCCCTTAAGACGGCCATGTCCCTGGACATCCCGTTCTGGCCTCAGCTCCCTCTTTACAGCTACTACGAAGACATGTACGTCCAGGCCTCGGAACACTTCCCCGGTATCGTGCTGGACATGGAAAAGCGGACGCTGCGCTTTTCCATGGACAAATTTATCGCGGAGTTGGACGAAGCTCTGGCCCATTTTGACGAGCCGGAATATTTCGACATCAGCAAAACCTATTCGGTCGTGTATCACCGGTTCCTCGACCTCGATCTCTCGGAGAGGCCGGCAATCCGGGGTCAGCTGGAAGGTCCCATAA
This sequence comes from uncultured Desulfobacteraceae bacterium, assembly GCA_964511755.1. GTDB lineage: Bacteria > Desulfobacterota > DSM-4660 > Desulfatiglandales > Desulfatiglandaceae > B46-G9. The sequence continues at coordinate 15,888 of CAZEGG010000009.1, forward strand.
GCTTCGGATTCAATGTGGTGGATCAAAACGACCGGCCGATCCTGTTTGATGACACAGTTCGACCGTTTCTGTTCGAATTCATGGCCATGCGGGTCAACACCCAGCTTGAGAGGTTGAAAAAACGGAACTCCAACGCCTTCATGTTCGTGGACGAGCCGGGCCTCCAGTATCTTTTCAGCGCCATGTCGGGATACAATGATATTGCCGCTCACGCGGATATGGAGTCTTTCTTTGCAATGATAGAGAGGCCCAGGGGGGTCCATCTCTGCGGGAATCCGGACTGGGATTTTCTCCTGAACCTGGACCTGGATATTCTCTCCCTGGACGTCTACACCAACGGAGAGATCTTTTCGAGCTACGCGCAATCGATCAAACGGTTTCTTGATCGCGGAGGGGTCATCGTGTGGGGAATGGTCCCCACCAACTTCGAGCCGTTTGAGAAAGAGGATATGAATTCCATGATACAGCGCCTGGAAGATATCTGGTCGACGCTTGCCGGGAACGGCATTGACCGCGAATTCCTCCTCTCCAGGAGCCTCCTTTCTCCTGCCACCTGCTGCCTGGTCAATCCGGACAGGGAAAAGACCGTGGACAAGGCCTTCGTCATGATCCAGGACCTGTCAACAAGACTCCGTGACAAGTATTCGTTGCCGCAGGACCCGGCCCGCATTTCCCGTCAATAATCTCCTGCTGCTGAAGAAAAGAGCCGGGTACGTCTTAAGTTGATAGTGCCGGTAAAGAGGACGGAGCAGTCCGGGGCGTTCAGTCCTTGTCCCTCCCTCTTTCGCCTCCGCGATCCATGTGTTCTCCCTCTCCGTCGAAATCCCCATAGTAGCCAGGATACCAACCCCAGTAAGGTGGCCATCCCCACCACCCGTAATCATAGGGATATACATCATAAACATGGCGGGGAGGCTTTTCCCAGAGGTGAAGCTGCTTAACCGCGACCACGGGATAGGTGTAGGTCATCTCGCCGAGGGCCAAATCCTTCTTACCGGTTACTTGTCCGGCCAGCGTAAGCCTTCTTCCCGCGGAGTATATGGCCGGATCCAGGAATTTTGAGCTCATGGCGATAAAGCGGCCGCGTGAGCGTTTGGCCCTCATCGGCCTTTCCCCTCTCCCCAACGGTATCTCCAACACAATAATTTCGGTGCCCATTTTAAGGCTTTTGGTCTCGATGATGCTCCCACCCCAGAGCACGATGTCCCCCACGTAGGCATCGGGATTCTCAAGGACCATGGAAAAGGTCAAGTCCTCCGCCTTGGTTTCCTGCCGGTACTGCTTGGCGATGGGTTGGATCGCACATGCCGATGCAACAAGCAAAGACAGGGACAACGCCAAGCATTTCAATAAGGAATATCTTGTCATTTTGGTTCCTCCCTTCACTGTTCTCCAAGAAATAGGCTTTTGGTGCTCCCCGCGTACTCCATATGGTCACTTGGAATGCGGCGGCACTCTCATGCTGCTCGGGATTGGTATTTGGGTAAATGGGGTGTTGACAGTAGTTTAGGATCAGAATCTATGTAAGTATAACTTGGTAGGACTGCTGGAAATTGGAAAGCAGACCGCATCTTGAAGTTCAGCTAAGTTTCTTAATACGGCGGGAGTGATCATCTATGACCGGTACCGGGACCCACGCAGAATTGTTGAATTTGCCGGGATTCAATGGTAAAGAAAGAATCCTCGGCCGCACAAAGCGTCCGGGAAGGTCATTTCGGCAGTGCCCGCACACAAATAGGCGAGGGGGTTGCTCATGCAAGCGACAAATTTCGGGGAATGGAGCAAAAGGATTCTTGCGCGAGGGGGAATTATCGTGTTCTTTATCATGGCTTTCGAAGTCATGATCATGATAAGCCCTTTTGCCTTTTTCTTCTATTCGGTCTTCAATCCTGTTTTCCATTGGCTGGATGCTTATTCGGCGACACGATGGCTTACGCATTTCTTCCTGCCCCATATGGTGCTGCCGCCTACGCTGCCGCTTAAAATCATTCGCGTTTCAGGCTCCGTGCTGTTCGTTGTCGGATGCGCCACTTTTATTGTCTGCGCCTTACAGGTCTATCTGGGGAAGTTGTTCAAATGGGGAATAGCCAGCCGGGGCATCTATCGCTTCATTCGTCACCCGCAATACTCTTCACTCGGAATTTGGGGCGTGGGTATGGCGATTCTCTGGCCCCGGTTTATCGTCCTCGTGACCCTGTCGATCATGTTCATGCTGTACTACTTTCTGGCCAGAGATGAAGAAAGGCGTATGACAGCTCAATACGGCGATTCCTACAGGGAATATGTTCGCAATACAGGAATGTTTTTTCCGTCGGTAAGGAAAAACAAATCAAACGCTGCTGTGCCGATTAATCCCTTTAAGCCCAAGCATATCTTCGCTCTGCTGACCGTAGTGGCTGTTGTCATTGGCAGTGGTTTTGTGTGCCGATCCCTCACGCTGAATTCACTCCGACTCGAGTCAGAGGGAAACGCGACGCTCATATCCATTATGCCGGAGGACAGCTCAAAAGAAGCGGCGATACTGAAAGCCATTCAAAATGGTGATGTGGAATTTTTGAACAAAGATAAGGATTATCTTGGTTATGAAATGCCGGTGGATTATATCATGCAGGGCATGATCGCCAATACGGGAGCCGAACACCGCCTCTACAAACAACATCATACGGTTGCGCTCATAGCGGACTGGGTTCTCCATCCATTCGAACATCTAAGACGGTCGCCCTCGGCACAAATGGCCAGGTTAAGAAACGTGGATCCAGCTGTGGCAAGAAGGCATCATTGTCCTTTGGGAATTATCAGCCAAAGTATGGATTGCGATAATTGCGAATACAGACGGGTAATTTTTGTGGAGGTGGACAGCCCTTTCCATGGACATATATCCGGAAAGAAGTTGCTTGCGTTCAACACCAGAAGAATTCCTGTTGGTTTTGTTGATGTCGATACTAAGTCAGGGAAGATCATAGACAGCAGAAGAGTGGAGTCGAAAACAGCCTGGAACGACGTGCCCACGCCCGCTATATAGCACGGAGAATGGAACGAAAGCAGCGCTTTCTTTCCGCAAAGTGTGATTTCCATTTCTCGATGGGCCGCAATTCCTGGAAAATTACCCCGTTCGTGAATTGCGAGCGTTTTTCACCGGCCGGCCGGTAAATGGGTTTGTGCTGAGACAGGTTCAGAACAGAAACAGAGGATACAATGAAAAAGAATGCCCGGATTTCAGAAGGCTGGATAAGAAATTTGATTCAGGAATTCATCACTACATCGCCCGATAACTCACTGCAAAACAAAACAGGCGAGCCGGCCTGGGACGCGGCCTTGGTGGGGTTTGCCTCCGGTGCGGATCAGATATGGGTCCAATATAAAGAGTATGTCGGCGCTTTCCACTGGACGCCCTGGGAGGTCTTCAATCAACACCGGCCTGAAGAAAATGTGGGCGCCGAGGAACTGACCGTCATTTCCTGGATTCTGCCTCAGCGGGAATTGGTACGCAAAACGAACCGGCGGGCCAGAAAGTATCCGTCCGAGGAATGGGCAAGAATCAGAATCTACGGCGAGAAGTTCAACGTGGCGTTGCGGCAGCACGTGGTAAAGAGTCTGGTCCGGGCGGGACATGCGGCAATCGCCCCGATGCTTGTTCCCAACTGGACGATCGTTAATTCAGCGAGGTTCTCTTATGCCTCTTCCTGGTCGGAACGCCATGCTGCTCATGCCGCCGGGCTGGGCACGTTCGGTCTTTGTGACGGACTCATCACCGCCGGAGGAAAAGCCATGCGGGCAGGATCGGTCATTGCGAGAATATCCGTCACCCCAACACCCCGACCGTATGCAGACCACCATGCATACTGCCTTTACTATGCTGAAGGGACCTGCGGCAAATGCATTGACCGTTGTCCTGCCCATGCCATTACCGAGGCCGGCCACGACAAGGAAAAATGCAGGCAGCACCTGGTTCGCTCCAGGGAATATGTAAAGAAAACATATCGGTTCGAAGGATATGGATGTGGTCTCTGCCAGGTCGGGGTGCCGTGCGAGGCAGGTATCCCGGTTAAGGCCGCGCGAGAAGCGTTGGAACGAGGAGAATTGCCCCCACCCCCGCCACCTTTGGCCTGACGAAGGTCGTCCGGACATTCGATCCACAGATCTCCGGGACACCTGGCGATAACTCACCCGCTTCACGGAGAACCCGCCGGTGGGCTTGGCATTGCCCCGAAAGAGAGACATGAAAATCGAAAGCTTGGGAGAAAATGATTTGCAGCTTCTTGCTGAACTGTTCCAGCAATTCCGGGGTGAAAAATCGTCACTGGAAAAAATGAAGGAAAGGGAAGCGGAGTATGGCACTCACCACAAAATTTCATGATATTGCCCTGAAAAATCCTATCATAGCGGGGTCTTGTGATTATTCCCGCGACAGCGTCGGGTTCTCGAAGATCGCCGCTTCGGGGGTGTCGGCTGTAGTCCTGAAATCAGTCACTGACGTCAAACCTTTGCAGAATCCTTACATAACCAAGATAAACTGCCTGGACACAGCAGGCATGCCCTGGAGAAAAGGTGAAAATTTCGGTGCCCTCTACTCGCGGGGAGGAGCGATGCTGAGCATCGAAGAGTGGCTGCGGGAAATCGATGAGATTGTGGCTGCCTCTGAAAAGCACGGCGTCGTCCCCATCGGCAGCATATGCGCCTCGGAGGTCCAAGCATGGGAGGAATACTCAGCCATCATGGTTTCAAAAGGTCTCCGTATTCTGGAGCTGAACCTGGGCAACCCCCACTTCCGGGCGGTCGATAGGCTGAAGACTGCAGGAGAGACATCGTACCTCGATCCCGTAAAACAAATCATCCGCTCTGTGACCGCTGCGGTCCCAGTGCCCGTGATGGTGAAGGTAAGCCCCCAGATGGGCAGAATGTTGGACATCGTTCAAGCGGCAGAAGAATGCGGCGCGTCCGGCGTGACGCTTTCTCACCGCTTCCAGGGATTGATCATCGATGTAGGTACAGGTGAGCCGCTCAGTTCCTCTTTGTTCGGGTATGGCGGACCATGGATGGCGCCGATAACAGTCGGCCATGTCTTCAGCGTTTCTGAATCGTGTCATATCCCCATATGCGCGTCCGGCGGGATTTTTCGGGTCGAGGATTTCCTGCAGGCGCTTATGGCCGGGGCCTCGCTGGTTCAGTTGACCACGGCTATGATGATTGAGGGTACCGGCGTGGTTGCGAAGATGCTGGCCGGCCTGGAGCGGCACCTGGAGGAAAACAGAATGGCGGACGTTGGAGAGTTGATCGGTTTCGCTCAGGGAAAGGCCGGTCTATACGACCGCGTAGACGGTGCCGAGGTCCCCAAGGTGATGGATACGTCCCGATGTCCGCACTGCCCGGACAAACCCTGCCTGGCTTCATGTTTCTACCAGGCCATTTCCGTAAATGAGAAAGGCATCCCTGAAATCGACGATAATTGCATCGGCTGTGAACTCTGCCTGCAAATGTGCCCCTTTCCCGGCGTATTGTCAATGCCCGGCCGCCGTTATCTCCAGCCATAATCGAGAAAAAGGGAAGCACGCGCCAGAGGGCTTCAACCGAACTGTTGAGACTCTCCACGACAGCTGACTCATACGGGCCCGTCTGAACGTTTCCTATCGAATAGGCTCTTGTTTCCTGTCATTCGGGAGAAAAAGCTGCCTTCCGGGACGCAGCAGCGGGACGCGGATGAAAAAAGACGTTCCCGCACACCGCCGACTCTCCCTGCTTTCAAATAGGCGGTGCATTTGGGATGTCCCCAAATCCGCCATCTAATTTTCGCATCAGGAGTTTCACCGGGTGACTTGGCGTTGTTTTTCATTCCTTCCGGATTTGTCCTTTACATAACCGATCAACAGAACCAGGGTATTTTCGGTTTTGACTGACAGAATCTCCCGGTAAACCTCAGAATAAGGGGTCAGGCCATGAAGGGGATTTGACGGGTGCGGAGGTTCGCTATTTTCTTGAAGGTCCTCCTCATATTCTGGTAAGATACCCAAGAATTGGTTCGCCCGCGTCGGAGATTTGCAGGTATCTGTTTCGGATCTTATTGAGGCTCATTAAGATCCGTTTCTTGTGAGGCAGGAGATTGCAGATATCTTGTCGCTTGCAGGTGTCGGTCCGGTTGGACAGAGAACGTGTATTCTGCAGTTGGTCGCTGCAGGGTCAAGAAAAATAATGTGGCCTTTTGGTGTCGTTGGTAATAACATCATGAAATATCGTAAGACGCCTAATATATTGGTTATATTATTTCTGGTCGTGGGTGTTTTCGCAAACAGTGCATTGGCCGATATGTGCTTTTGTGGAGAGGCCTGCCTGCACGGTCTTCAGCGTAACGCAGAAATAAAGGCAAATTTCCTGTTTCATATGCGTTGCTCTGGTATTCCGTGCAAGAGCTGTCAGCTGGAAAAGGGTCAAACCCTTAAAGCAGCCAACTCCAGACACCAGCCGCCTTATGCAAAAATCCTTGATAATGCGCCCGTCCTGTCCGCTTTCCTCGGTTCTCCTCCCGCCTTTCTTATCCTCAAGAATCCTCGTTCCCCTGCTAACCGGGGAGCAATCGCATCGTTGCCTGTCTACCTGCAAAACCTATCCATCCTTTGTTAGCCTTTCAGGCATATCTCACCGCTGAAATAGGAAATTGTCCTTCGAACATCTGGCTGCATTTATACAATGTGGAGCATCGAATCGGTTGATGGGAATTTGAAACCGCCTGGCCCGAGAAACCCATAGCAGGAAAGGACATGACATGGACAGGATACGGATACATAAGTTGATTTTGTTTGTGCTGGTATGCTTACTGACAGCAGGCGGGGGTTTTGATGCCTCCTTGGCTGATCATGATGACCATGAAAAAGGGCACCGGTATCAAAAAAGGGAGCGAAAGCGCTCCGGTCATACCGGCAGACACAAACTGACCCTAGTGAATAATCAGCTGTACTCGAAGAATTGCGGCGATTGTCATTTTGCCTATCAGCCGGGATTACTTCCTTCAACTTCATGGGGTAAAATTCTTACTGGCCTGCCGGACCATTTTGGGGAGGAGGTCGATCTTGATGAGGAATCAAAAAGGATAATTACTGAATATCTTCAGACGAACGCAGCCGATTATTCACCTGCGAGACTGTCTGCAAAAATCATGAGAACTCTGGGACCTCAAACACCCCTGAGAATAACACACATTCCTTATATCAGGCACAAACACCATAAAATCAGGCCCGCCGTTCTTAAACGGGAATCCGTCGGATCGTTGTCCAACTGTGTGGCCTGTCACACCACTGCTGAAAACGGGATCTATGATGACGATAATGTATCGATCCCGAGGTAAACAAAGGGGAGGAATTCTCCAAAGGCCGGACCGGCAGGCATGGGAGAGCAGCAAGTCGGGAAATATGACCGGAGGAGATACGGAAAATGGAAGCCTCCGTTTACCGATTGGCCGAATACAAAATATTTGAAGGCGAGACCGGTGCCTGAACTGGGAGGCCTATTTTGGGGTGGGCGCGCTCCTACACCACTTGATGAGAGGAAAGTAGATGTCTAACGGAAGATCTTCAAAACTTTGGATAGTCAATGTAATGTCCTTTTGCCTCTTCATTTTCTTGTGCGGTACCGGTTTTCTGAATTGGCTTGTACTGCCCAGAGGATATGAAGTTCGAGGCAGTTTCCTGGCTTCTTTCAGGCATTTTCTTGTTGTTTTGCATGAATGGACTGCGCTGATATTCGTGATCGTGATTGCGGTACATGTCATCCTGCATTGGCCCTACATAAAAACCAACTTGAAGAAACATGGTGTCATCAAATAGCGCCCATCTATAAATAGAATTTGGTCGGCTCATGACGCTGAAAAACATTATAATCACTATAATTATTATCTTTGCAGGCGTTGAGCTTATCGAACATGTGATTTTTCCGTTGGTTTGGCTGATCTTCAAAGGGAGAAAACGATCCACGTACGGCGTGATGAGCATGATAGGCAAACCTGTTGAAATTCGGCGATGGAATAAGACTGAGGGGCAAGTCTCGATCAACGGAGAACTATGGAGCGCTGTATGCGAGGTTCCTCTGCCAGTTGGCGGCAAAGCGGTGGTTTGTGGAATAGAAGGACTTACATTACAGTTGAAGCCTTACGA
>CAZEGG010000010.1:0-23429 GCA_964511755.1 uncultured Desulfobacteraceae bacterium
TTTTTCCAATGGATTGGCGGCTGAATTCCAACAACTCGGATACGATTTGCTTGCAGCGCAGCGTTTGATCGATGACTTCCTGGATGTCGGTCAGGTACCGGGCATTGTCCTGCAGGGCCTCTTTGAGCAGTTCAGCATAAATGAGAATCCCGGAGAGGGGGTTGTTTATTTCATGGGCTATTCCTGCCGCCATATTTCCGATAGAGGCAATTTTCTCGGACTGCACGAGATGAAAATGTGCATCTTCCAGTTCTTTCTGCATCCTGAGAACCTCCCTCATGTCGGTAAAAATACCGACGCTTCCCTTTTCTTCCTCATCGATCGTAATGATGGAAGCGGTCAGGGTTATGGGAACGGTGTCTCCGTTCTTGTCGGTAATCGTCATGGGGGTGGGATTGAGTTTGCCGACGGGCCCAAAGGAATCACTTCTCATCTTTCGCATGTTTTCCCTGGCCACGTCCATGTCATAGAACTGGCTCAAATGTCCGCCGTTCATGATTTCCTTCGCAGAATATCCGGTAAGCCGCTCCATGCCCTCGTTGAAGATCAGGACGTAGCCTTTCGTATCCACTACCACGATCCCGTCTACGGTGCTCTGTATAACGTTCTGGAGAAAAATGCTCCACTTTCGGACCTCCGCCTCCAGCTTGATCCGATCGGTAACATCCCGGGCGGTCTCCAGAAACTGGACGATCTCTCCCTTCGCGTCAAAAATCGGCGAGACAGTGATGGCGTCGTATCGGGTTTCTCCATGAGGGGTGCGAATTTCATGAATGGTACTGATATAGTGCCTCTTCGCCCTCACCTCATCCATGTAGCATCGTCTTCCTGCGTCCCCGCAGTGCTGCATGAGACCGTATCGTATCTCATGGCATGCCTTTCCCAGGACCTCGCTGTTGGAGAGCCCTCTCTTTTCGAGGAAAGTCCGGTTTACTCGATGGATCGTCTTGTCTGGATTTACCACCATGATCCGGTAGGGCAGGGAATCCAGGATGGTCTGAACCTCACAGGATTGCTGGTTCTGCTGCAATCCCGGCAGGGCCGATGACAACGGCTGCTCTGCTTTATTCGGTGCGGTATGAGTCTTTTTCTCCATGAAAAGTCTACTGCTTCGTCGAAAGCCTGGAGACGAGCTTTTTTTCCAGATCCAGAACAATCGCATTCAGTGCGGGACCCTCCCGGACAGGCCCGGAATTATTCCATCCCTTCCGAAGCGCCTCATCCTTCTTCTCCCTGAATTGTTCCAAGGTGGATGCCAGAGAGCCCCATGCAAAGAGTTTCTGGAGCACGTGTCGTTCGGGTGCGGTCAGATCCCTGTCGGTGTCAAAGGACTGGCCTGTTTCGGTTTGGATGATCATGGCTCACCACTGCGCGAGTTGTCGGGTGCACGATCTGAATAGCACGGTTCACGCTTTTTTTGTGTTCTCCTTTAATACCTATTATACCAATTTTACGGGAAAAAGAAAGGCCTGGAGGTACAGAAAGAGAAACCCTTCGTTTCCAGGCCCAAGGAAAAATCCTCGCTATTCTCGTGAATTACACTTTCGGTCTCGGCAAGACGCCGGCCCTCTCCGCAATTTCAGGTACACGGTGCTCCCACTCAATGGCCATAAGATGGACCCCCGCTACCCCTTCCATTTCTTTAAACTCCTCGATCTGCTCCACGGCAAATCGAATGCCCTCTTCGGCTACCTTGCCTTTGCCGGCTCCTTGGAGCCTCTTTATGATTTCTTCCGGGACATCCATCCCGGGGACCTGTTTGGCCATGTACCGTGCCATACCGACACTCTTCATGGGGGTTACGCCGGCAAGGATCGCGCATTTCTCGTGAAGGCCCATGTCCACGGCCTGCTTCATGAATTCCCTGAAACGCTTCATGTTGTATATGCACTGGGTCTGCACAAAATCGGCTCCCGCAGCGATCTTTTTCGCGAGCCGGTAAACCCTGAATTCGGCTGGATCGGCAAAGGGGTTGGATGCAGCGCCGATGAAAAGCCTGGGCGGAACATCTATGTCCTGCCCGTTTATGAATTTTCCCTCGTCTCGCATGGTCTTGACCATGTTAATCAGCTGCATGGAATCGATGTCAAACACATTTTTGCTCTCCGTGTGATTCCCGAATTTCTGGTGATCGCCGGAAAGGCAGAGCATATTTCGGATCCCGTGTACGTAGATGCCGAGAATATCGCTTTGCATGGCAAGACGATTTCTGTCCCTGCAGACCATCTGAAAATTGGGTTCCAGGCCCTCCTGGAGGAGAACAAGCGATGCCGCCCAACTGGACATGCGAACCACCGCTGTCTGGTTATCGGTCACATTCACCGCGTCTACAAGTCCCTTCAGATGGCGGGCCTTTTCTTTCAAGGCTTCCAGGTTGGCCCCCTGCGGAGGGCCGCATTCCCCGGTAAAGGCAAAATGACCGGCCTTCAAAACCTTTTCCAGATTACTTCCTGACTTATGCTCACTCATTTCACCAGTTCCTCCCTGATCAATTTTCTTGGCCCGCCGTCCCTGGCGGTCGTCCAATTCTTGGCAGGCCTAAATTGAAGGAGATCATCCAGCCGGTCTTCCTGTACGAGTTTTCTCACGATCATGTCCCAGATGCAATCAACATCTTTGGAAATCTCGCATTTGCCCCCTGAAGATCCGCCGCAAGGTCCGTTCAGGAGGCTTTTTGCGCAACGGGCGATTGGGCAGAGACCTCCAAAATAGTGGACAATACAGGTCCCGCATCCTGCACATTTTTCGGTCCAGACGCCATGTGCAACCGCTCCCCCCATGAACTCGGTGTTTACTCCGGGAAAGATCCTTTTGGAAGGATAGCGCTCAGAGAGAAATTGGGGGCCCACGCCGCAGGCGATGGATATAACGGCATCATAAAGAGAGATCTCTTCTTCCAATTCAGCCACATATTCAGGATCGCACTGCCGTTCAAGGGTGTATTCGCCCACCTCCAATTCCTTTCCCTCTCTCTTGCCTGCTATTCTCAGCGTTGACGCCAGAATTCCGACCTCTTTTGAGCCGCCGACATTGCAAACGGTAACACAGCCCTTACAGCCGACGACCAGGATTTTATGAAAACCCTTGATCATCCCCAGAATTTCCTTGATGGGTTTTGGTTCAGCGACAATCATTCTTATACCTCACTGAAATCTAACTGTTTTTTTATAACAATGTGTCCATCCACGATAGTTCTTGCGCACTGCCAGATTCATCAGATCATTAATCCGGCAGAATCACGGTTTTTTCGACAACGGCCCCAGCGTTTTGAGTCTTTCAACCATCTCCGCTGCGATGCCGACGAATTCCTGACCCTTCGCCGCAGAAAAACTGAAGACATCGATCCTTTCCGGCTCGATATCGAGTCCTTTCAGTATCTCTTTCGCATGTTCAACACGCTTCCGCGCCTTCGTGATACCGCTGATATACTGGCAGCTGTCTTCCTGGCAGCCTGCCACATACACGCCGTCAATCCCGTTCTCAAACGGTTTCAGCAAATGCAGTATTTCCACGCGCCCCGTGCACGGCACCTGGACCACTTTAACATTTTCCGGCAGGGTCTTTTTCATTCTGTGTGCGATTTCAGCCGCAGCAGAGGCGCAATTGCTGCAGCAGAATGCAAGGATTTTCGGATCGTAAACGTCATCCATCGATATCGCTCCTTCATGAACCTTCTATGAAGACCAGGGGTGCGTGATTCAGCATTTCATCGCTGCAACTGGTCATGATAATCGCTTTTGCGGGACATTCCGCCACACACATGCCGCATCCTCTGCACAGGCCCGGATCAATGAAGGCGGCTCCCACGTCATGGTCAATGACGGGGATCTGAAACGGACAGGTACGGACGCAGGTACAGCATACTGCGCATTTCTCATTTCTGACTTCCGCCACCAGCCCTCCTGTCTCTACCGTATCTTTGCTCAGGATTTCCAGTGCCCGGGCGGCAGCTCCTTTTGCCTGGGTGATGCTCTCCCCGGTGTCTTTGGGATAGTGAGCAAGCCCGGCAATATAGATGCCTGGTCTTGAGGCTTCCATGGGACGGAGTTTCAAAGGTGATTCCGCCAGGAAACCCTCGGGGTCTAGTTCGATATGAAACTTCTCCGCCAGTTCCCGGTTTGCATCGGGAACGATGGCGCTCTGGAGGGAGATGAAATCCGCCTCGATAGTGATGTTCTTTTGGAGAATGGAATCATACGCGGTCACCAGCAGACCCCCGTCCCCTTTCTTTGCTTCCACCCCCGGCTTGTGGTCGAGGTCGAACCGGACGAAAATGACGCCTTTCTCTCTCGCCTCCCGGTAGAGGGACTCCCGTTCTCCGAAAGTACGCATCTCACGGTACAGGATGAAGATGTCCATATCCGGGTTTGCGGATTTGAGGTCGACCGCGGTTCGAACGGCGAAGGTGCAGCAGAATTTGCTGCAATAGGGGCGATCAGGTTCACGGGAGCCCACACACTGAATAAACACCGCGCATTTCGCGCTGTGCAGCGGTGCCGGGTCATCGATCAATTTCCTGCCCAGCTCATCCCACGTATAGACATTGCGGCTTTTGCCGTAAGCATATTCTCTGGGAGAGAAGGCCTTTCCGCCCGGAGCCAGAATGGTAACGCCGTGGGCCACATCAATATTTTTTCCTTCCTGCTGCAGGGTGGTGAAGAAGTTTCCGGCAAACCCCTTGTTCTTCTTGACGGTCGTATTGACCAGCACCTCGATATTTTCATTTTTCTCGACTCTGGACACCACTGCTTTCAGGTGTTCCTGGACATCGAAGCCCTGCCAGGTTTTCAACACGTGAGAAGTGTTGCCGCCAAGACTCTGCCTTTCCACCAGGGTCACGGGAAAGCCGCTTTCGGCCACGGCGAGGGCGCTTTCAAGGCCGGCAAGGCCTCCGCCCACGATCAGGGCCCGCTTTTCAACCGGGACGTTTTTCGTTTTCGGAGGTGTGATGAAGGCGGCACGCGCGACGCCCATCCGTATCCTGTCCTGGATCTGAGAGGAAGATGAGGTGTCGTTGATATTTCTCAGGTCAACCATTTCATACAGAAACGGGTTCAGTCCAGCCAACCTGAGCGCTTCTTCTACAAGATCTTTGTGGGCGACGGGAGTGCAACTGGCGAATACAATCCTGTTTCCCCGGCTGCTCCTGATTCCTTCAACCAGATCGGCAAGCAGGTTTCCGCTCACACGGGAGACCGCGGCCACCCCCGGCAATTGTGATGCGCAATCGTGGATGATCTCACCGACGCTCTCGTCCATCCCCGGGCAGAGATGGTAGGCGATAAATGTCCTGGGTGGATCTGATGCTGGGACGTGAACAGGCTCCGGGTACATCGCAGGGTCTTCAAACGACGCAGGTTCAAGGAAAGCGGCGATCTCAGAAACAGCGGCACCGGCCTGCATCACTGAGTGCGAAATATCCAAGGGGCCGCTTATGGCCCCACAGATAAAGACCCCGGGGATGCTGGTAGCGGTTGAGGCGAAGGGTTTGGATGCCGGGTAGCTGTCTGAGTTGAGTTCCAGGCCCAGATTCCTCGCCAGGGATATGGCCGTGGCGGACGGTCTGACTCCTACGGAAAGAACGACCAGATCGAAATTTTCCTGCCTGGGCTGTCCGGATTCATCAGCATAAATAATCACGAGATCATCACTCTCACCATTCGCGGTGACCGAGTGCACCCTGGACCGGATCAAACGCACCCCCCGTTCGACCGCCTGGTTGAAATAGCGTTCCCACCCTTTCCCATGGGTTCGCATATCCATGAAAAAGATAGTGGCCTCGGTGGAAGCGTTCATTTCCATGGAGTTTGCGGCCTCCTTCAAGGCGTACATGCAGCAGACCGATGAGCAATAGGGGGCGTCGCAACGGTTGATATCGCGCGATCCCACACACTGGAGCCAGGCTATACTTTTGGGCGGCTTACTGTCGGATGGCCGCAGGACCAGGCCCCGTTGCGGGCCGGCTGGTTTCTGCATGGCCTCGAATTCCACGCTTGTCACAACATTCGGCAGTCTTCCGTAGGCGTACGTATCAAATCCTGCCGGATCAAAAGGATCGAGACCCGCCGCCAGGATGACGGCCCCGACGTCGAGTTTTTCCTCTTTACCGGTCTCTTCAAGCAGAATTCGGAAGTCCCCGGCTTTTCCTGAGATATCCTTGACGGTCGTGTTCAGCAGAATTCGGATATTGGGGTCCTGTTCGCATGAAGCAGCACGCAGATCCAGCTTACAGCAGGAGCAGAGAGGAAATAATCTGTGGAGATGTGGGATCATGCCGCCGAGAGAGGCGGATTGTTCCACAAGATATGTGCCATACCCTGCAGCGGAGAGATCCAGGGCGGCCTGAATTCCTGCAACACCCCCTCCGACAACGAGCACAGGACCTCGAGGTTTTTGTTGAGCCATAGCGTTTATCTCCTCGGTAATCTGGAATACCATTATGAAATGCACGGAACAAAAGCGCAAGCGGGAAAACTTGCAAGCCTTGACCATAAAAACGAGGCAATATTGCCCATTTGAGGCATCATTACCCATATTTGTGAATTTTTGTTCATGCCACAGGCCGGGTCCCCTGTCAAGGGAAATATGCTTGCCACGAACCACCGGTACCGCATCATCTTCCGCCGGCTTCGGATTTCGCGGTACTCAAACGGTTTTCTTTTCCTCCCCTCGCACCCGACCAGCGGACTCCCTAAAGAACTTGAGAGTTGACGGAGGAGTGGAACTCCGGTATAAACTTAAATAGTTTACCCTGGCTTGGTAGCCTTTTTTTGAAGAAAAACCCGGTTGGACAGAGGAAAAATGCCCATCTACGAATACAGATGCCAAGGGTGTCGGAACATTTTTCAACGCCTCATTCTCCATAAAGAGGAGGAAGTCGGCTTGTGCTGTCCGGATTGCGGCGGAAAACACCTCCGAAGACTCATTTCAAGGGTCGTATATCATGCTTCCGAGACCGACCGCCTGGCCTCGTATGACCCCGGTCGGCGTCAGGATGACAGTTTTTACAAAGACAGCCGCAACATAGGGCTCCAGGCAAAGAAGCGCGCCCAGCAGATGGGGATTGACCTGGGAAGAGGGTTCGATGAGAAACTTGAGAAATTGAGAACCGACCCGGGAAGCGTCATAAAGGACAGCGACTGAGATAGGAAAATCCAATGTATGCCTTTGACGCAGTGGTGAATTGGATGTCCACGTGTGCCAAGGTCCATGAGTGGAAGGACTCCGCTCTGCGAGCAGGTGACTTATGAGCCGTGAAGGAGACTTGGTGCTGGTGTATTACCAGGATCAGCCCACTGTTTATGCGAGGATCGAATACATCGAGCCGGATATCAAGAAAGACTGGTATCAGGTGACCCTGCAATTGCTGACCATACCCTCGCAGACAGTTACCTGGATACTCAGAGATTCTTATATCAATGGGTCTCCGTTCACCATGGGAGGAAAACCCATGCATCTCGAGGAAGTGAAACGGATTGTCCGGCAGGAGATGAAGGAGAAAGAAGAGTCGTCGAAAAAGAGCCATGAACCGGGAAAGATCATCCCGTTCAAAAAAACCTGAACGTAGCGGGGATTTTCATGTCAGCGCCTGCGATTTTTGCGATCCGTCTCATCACCTCCGTGCTGGTAGCATTGTTCATTTCCTTCTTTTTCTTCCAGCGGCGGTCGGTAATCCTTGTGATCGGTCTGAGTCTTGCATTTCTCGGCCTGGCATATGTTTTTGAATATGCCCGGAAGCGGGATAAGATGGACGACAAGTGAAACGGCGCTCCCTCGGGAGTGGTTTCCATGGGTGAAAACGAATTACGTGAGGATCATAGAAATGTCGAAGAAACAATATGTCTTTGCTTTTGAACAGGGAGATGGAGAGAACAAGAAACTGCTCGGAGGGAAGGGTGCAAACCTGTGCCAGATGACCCAGATCGGGCTGCCCGTGCCCCCCGGTTTTGTTATCTCAACCGAAGCGTGCCTCGCTTACCTGGACCAGAAGAAAGAGGGCCTTGCCCCCGATCTGATGGCGCAGATTCGTGCGGCGATGACTCAGTTGGAAGAAAAGACCCGAAAAGGCTTTGGCGATGCCGACAACCCCTTGCTTGTTTCAGTCAGGTCAGGGGCGGCTATTTCCATGCCCGGGATGATGGACACCATTCTCAACCTGGGACTCAATAATGAAACGGTCAAAGGCCTCATCAAGCAAACCGGAAATGAGCGCTTTGTGTATGATGCCTACCGCCGCCTGATTCAACTATTCGGGAGCGTCGGTCTTGGCATAAGCGGGGAGAGCTTTGATGATATATTCGAAGAGGTAAAGAGAAAATACAAAGCCAAAGACGACATCTCCCTTGATGCAGCTGCCCTCGCTGAAATTTGCGATCTGTTTTTGGGCCTGGAGAAGAAGGAAACCGGCAGGCCGTTTCCCCAGGACCCGTACGTGCAATTGGAATTGGCGGTCGAAGCAGTGTTCAGGTCCTGGATGGGGAAACGTGCGCAGGATTATCGGAAAGAGTTCAATATCTCGCCCGATATGGCGAACGGGACCGCGGTAAATATTTGCACCATGGTTTTTGGAAACATGGGGAATGACAGCGCAACAGGGGTCGCTTTCACGCGAGACCCCGGCAGCGGGGAAAACCGGCTTTACGGCGAGTATTTGATCAATGCCCAGGGAGAGGATGTCGTAGCCGGCATTCGCACTCCCAGGCCGATCAGGGCACTCCGGAGGGAGATGCCGGGGATTTACCGGGAATTGGAAAATCTGCGGCACACGCTGGAAGACTATTACCGCGAGGTCCAGGATTTTGAGTTCACCATCGAAAAGGGAAAACTCTACTGCCTCCAGACCAGAAACGCAAAAATGAATGCCTCCGCTTTTATCAAGACCTCTATTGACATGGTAAACGAGGGACTTATCTCGGAGCAAGAGGCGATTCTGCGGATTCAACCTGATATGCTTGCCCAGATGCTCCACCCCAGGCTCGATCCCAAGGCGAAGGAGGAAATCCTGGCACAAGGCCTGCCTGCCTCCCCGGGTGCAGCCTCGGGAAAAGTGGTCTTCGATGCGGACAGGGCAGAGACAAAGGCTAAGCTGGGAGAAAAGGTTATCCTGGTGAGAGAAGAAACCAAACCGGAAGACATCCACGGCTTCTTTGCAGCCCAGGGGATTCTCACGAGCAGAGGAGGCAAGACCTCTCATGCAGCCGTTGTGGCACGAAGCATGGGCAAACCGTGCGTCTCCGGATGTGAGGCAATTGAGATCAATCAGGTGACCAGAGAGGCGGTTATTTCAGGAAAGAGCTTTCGGGAAGGGGACCTGGTCACCATTGATGGTTCAACCGGGAATATTTATGCAGGCGAGGTCACTACCATAGAACCCGAATTTGTTGAAGATCTCCTGGTCCTCCTGGAGTGGGCCGATGACATCAGCGAACTGAAGGTGAAGGCAAATGCCGACACCCCGGAAGCTGCCGCAAAATCAAAAAAGTACGGTGCCGTAGGTATAGGATTATGCAGGACCGAGAGGATGTTCAACCAGCCCAAACGCCTGCCGATCGTACAGGAGATGATTCTCGCGGATACGGTGAAGGAGAGAAAGGCGGCCCTGGATCGACTTCTTCCTTTCCAGCGCGCCGATTTCAAAGAGATTTTCAAGATTATGGGCGGTATGCCCGTGACCATCAGACTGCTGGATCCTCCCATCCATGAATTCCTTCCTTCAGCGGAAGAACTGGTGGACGAGATAAACCACTTGAGAGAATTGCGAAAGACTGTGGAAGGGATGGCGGATTTGCCCCCGATCCTGAAGCTGCTTGATCCGGAACTTCATGACAAGTACACGACTCATCTGGAGATGATCACACGCGGCCTCGAAGAACTGAAGAGCAAGCATCTGGATGAGCCTTTGATTGAGGCCAGGGAAATAATGCTGAGAAAGGTTCGTGCCCTTTCCGAGATAAACCCCATGCTGGGACACAGGGGAGTGAGACTGGGAATCACTTATCCTGAGATATACACAATGCAGATTCAAGCTATCCTGGAGGCCGCCGCCGAGCATCTTAAGGAAGGCGGGCAGGTCAGGCCGGAAATAATGGTCCCGCAGGTGTGTACACTGGAGGAACTGAAGTGGGTGCACGGGTATGTCGCTCGTATCCACCGCGAGGTGGAGAAACGTTTCAACATCAAAGTCCCCTTCAAGTTCGGGACCATGATCGAAGTGGTACGGGCCTGCATGCGTGCGGGTCGTCTGGCTGAACTCGCGGAATTCTTTTCCTTCGGGACGAATGATTTGACCCAGGCAACCTTTTCTTTCTCACGGGAGGACGCGGAGAACAAATTCCTGCCGCTCTACAAAGACCATGGGATCCTTCAGCATAATCCCTTTGAAGTGCTTGATATTAAAGGAGTCGGCCGTCTGATGATGATCACCAACGAGTGGGCGCGCAAAACGAGACCGAAAATTGAAATCGGAATTTGCGGAGAACAGGGAGGGCATCCTGACGCCATCCGCTTCTGCCACCACATCCAGATGAGCTACGTTTCCTGCTCCCCGCTGCGGGTACCCATTGCGAGGCTGGCCGCGGCGCATGCCAAACTGAAGGAGAAGGAGTACAGCATCGTTTGACAGGAGATTTAACGGCTGAGGGCTTGCAGATGCTTGCAGAGTTCTGCAAGCCTTTCTTTTGCGGTCCCGGGAAGGCTCATGTCCTCTTCCGGGGGATCGCGCAGGATCTTCTCTTCCAGAAATTTGAGTGCGTTCCCGAAATTGATATCCGAGATGGACTCGGGGAAAGAAATAAGTCCCAGTTTCTGAAATCTCACCGCGAGATTTTCCATGTTCTTCATGCGTTCTGTCTTTTTGACTTTCTTTTCCCCTTCGTCCAAAAGTGCCTTTGCGGCAATCCAGTAGGACTCCAGAAAGCCCTTCACCTGGGCTCCCCAGATGGGCAGCAGTTCAAGGCCCTTTCTGGTTATCCTGAAAGATGAGCCGCCTTCATACCGCTCGATGTACTTGTTCGCAACAAATCCCTCCAGGATTTGGGCAATTTCCTCATCTGTACCGCGATTCCTTTCCAGGACGAATTCCTTCCTGAAAAGCTCGCAAAGAAACCGGTACTCCCTGACGACGGCCTCATATCCAACAGCATCCTCTTCGGAGGCCAGAAGCGAGATGGCGACGAAGGAGGAGGGCACGAAAAAGTGGATGATGTTGTTTTTGTAGTAGGCGAGTTTCATCTTCTTCTCATCATCGGCAGAATAGTACGCCTCTCCGCCTTCGCCGGTTGCTTCCACCATGGTGAGAACCTTCCACTGGACAAGAATGGCCAGGGCTTCCCGTATGGCGTTTTCCCGATCAGTGAGGGTGGAGGCCAGAGGAACGCCTTGATTCTTCACGAAGTCCAGGAGGATCTTCACCGTGTCCATGAGCTGCGCCAGATTGAAACCTTTCCTATGCCTGGCAAGAATAGCTGTGGCGACGAGTGATATCGGGGTGACAAGTGAGATCCTGTTTATGGAGCGAATGATGTCAAGGCCCAACTCTTGATTGAGCGGCTGCTGCGAAGGAAGGGAGGTCTTCAAGTATTCCTTGAGTGACACGGGGGAGGCAAAACGGACATAGATTTTTCCGTATTTCCTTTTGAGAAACCTTCTCGCCCTCATCATTTGAAAGAACGTCTCCCGTTCCTTTTTCAGGCCCGACAGCTCCCGAATGTATGCCTTCTCTTCGAGGATTCTGTCATAGCTGATAGAGACCGGAACGAAAAAGAGATCCTCACAATATCCTTCTCTGAAGGCTTCGAGGAGAATGGAAAGAAATCCGACCTTGGGCAGAATCAGTTTCCCGCTTCGGCTTCTTCCTCCTTCAATGAAAAATTCAAGGGGATGCCTTTCGGCCAGCAGTGCTTTTATGTAACGCGAAAAAACCCTTGCGTACAGGCGCGCTCCCTGGAAGGTACGTCTGATGAAGAAGGCTCCGGATTTGCGGAATATATGGCCCATAGGCCAGAAGGCCAGATTCCTTCCCGCCGCCACCCTCGGAACATGCATATGGTACTCCAGAAGAATATAATTAAGCACCAGATAGTCTATGTGACTTTTATGTGAGGGCACATAGATAAGGACTCCTTTTCGGGCGGATTCCCGCAGTCCGGCCATTTCGCTCTCGCGAACATCAATCCCCTCAAAAAGCTTCTTCCAAAACCATCTCAAAGCCACCTGGAAGAACCGGACATAGGCAATGTTGTAATCCGCCGCAATTTCGTCGAAATATTCGGACGCCTTTTTTCGATATTTCTTGAGGGCCCGATGCTTTCCGGCGGCCATTTCCCTGACCGATCGATCTATTTCGGGATCGGTCAGAACTGTCTCTTTCATCTGCTGTCGTGATTTCATGATCGGGCCCAGGATGATCCGCTTCTGCTGGTCGATCCGGTTGATCAGATCTCTCCGCAGATTTGAAACCGATTCACCCGGAGATTGATCGGGATCCCGTCTTTCAAGAAAATCTCTGAGATTGAGCGGGGCGCCGAAATCAATAAGGGCCTGCCGGTGATGACGGAAAAAGAGCACCGTCTTTCGAAGGGTGCCCGGATTGTCTTTGTACCCGAAAAGAATGTCAAAAAAACGGTTGGACTCTTTCTCCGGAGTTTTCTTGTAGAGCACAAGCAGCGGAACGATGTACACGGGCCGATCCATTTCCTTCTGGGTCTCCAGCAGAAATACGAGGTTGTCTTTTTGCGCGTGAATGAAACGTCGGGAAAAGCCTACCGGGTCTACCAGGCAAATCAGGCCGACCTCTCCCGATTCCATTTGTCTTTTGAAAAAACCGGTTTCGTATGGATTCGGCAGGTGGCCCTTTTGAATGAAAAAACGAATATGATATCTGATTACCCGGAAAAGACGGGACATGGGCAGTACAAGTGACATATTGAGATCGAAGGCCACCCTGGGATAAGGGATCCGTGCAAGGCGAAAGCGGAAGTGATAGAGCAGAAAATCCAGCTGCCCGCGGTATTTGATCGCATAGACAACCGTTCCCTCTCTATGAAGTTTCTTCAACGTCTCAATAGTGCTCTTGTCCAGTTGGGCTTTTTTAAAAAGCCGATACAGAACCCAGCTCAGGAAAAAGCCGGGTTTGAAGTCCAAAACGTATGGAAAGGCCTCATTTTCAGCAAAGTTTCTCTGCACGCTATACCCTCTCCTTCCTTCTCCGCTGCAAGGACAGTCCGGTGAACCGGGTTCACTCTAATGGTGTGCCTTGCAGAAATCAATGGAAATCAGAGTGATTATGCTTCTCCCGACTGAATCAGCTCAGCCAAAAATATGGCGGAATTACTTATAATTATGACAGTTTATTGACATAAGGCACTGAAAATACGGAAACGGGTTGTCGGAAATGGGGCCGTAAGGTTGAGAACGGTATGCGGAAAAGAGAGTTCAGCCTATTGCTTTTGAGAAAAGCTAACTATTTATATTTAGGTCCTTTTTTTTGCCGTTTCCAATAACGCTCCCTTTTTTTCTGCATATATGCAGAGGTCTGCTCCCGAGGATCTGAAGAATTCTTTTTCTGTTTCGGCACACGAATTGCTCTCGCTTCTCCATGACAATCCATGAATTCATGAATATTGGGAAGGAGGAAATAAAAATGAGAGGCTCAAAAGGCCGGCTGAACGGTCGCAGTGGAAATGGCGGTTTCACCCTCATCGAAATGGCCATCGTACTGATTATCATCGGCATCATCATCGGAGCGGTGGTCAAAGGAAAGGACCTGGTCAGAAGTGCGGAACAGAAGCGTCTCTACAGCACCTGGCTGCGCGAATGGCAGGTTGCTTTCAACAACTACTATGACCGAACAGGCTGGATCCTGGGAGACACAAACACTCCCGATGACAGCGGTACCCGGGACGGACGATGCAGCAATCCGTCGGTCACGAATATTGAGAGCCAGTTGACCAGAGTCGGATTGCAGGCGCCGGCGAACGGCCCCACCGGCTCCAGCCTGGTTCGGATCTATACCGACTCCTCGGGTGTTTCACGAACCCTTACCTTACACTTTAACTACAATGCGAATGTCGGGAATTACATCGCCGTTCAGGGGATTCCGAATGACTTGGGGATGGCATGGGATCGGATTGTTGATGGTGAACAGGACGGGGCAACCGGAGATTTCATCTATGCCCCGCTTTGGAATAATCCCGTGTCGGCTGCGTGGCCCTCTGCAGTGAATCCCCCTGCAAGCGGGAATGTGGCAGGTATCCTGAAGATGGAATTTTGATGGCGGGGCGAATTTGAAAACCGGACGCCGAACAAGCCGTTTCGGGCGTTGTTCCTTCTTTTTGAAAACCATTTTGTCGAGCTGACATGATCACGAGATTCAGATCTTACATTGTCTCTATCATTGTCGCCGCATTGTTCGTTGCGACGGCCTGTTTTTTTTTGAATTCCCTTGGTCGGTACCGGCAGTTGAAAGCTCGACTGCGCCACTCTGAGAGAGATCTCCGGATCCTGGTTCGACAGCGACAGGAGGCAGAGAAGAAAAGTCAAATACTTGCAAAGACGAAGGCCTTCCTGGAGAAGGCGCATGCTCTGGGGTTTGATAAGACTCGCTGGGACACCTATGAAGTTGAAATAAAGGAGGGAGTCTCATTCTCCGAAGCGCGAGAGATGATTGCTCAGACGGGAAGCGCCGCGCCTTACTATTTTATCCCTGTGTACCTCCATATGACCAGAAACCTTCCCGGAATGGAGGCACCCCCGGGTGCAGAGAAAAGCAGACAAAGTGATGATGGTTCGGGAGAAAAAAATGGTGATTTGATGCTCGACCTTAAGGGCACGTTTCTTGTTCGGACGAGGTAGTGCCCATTCATAAACAGATTCTGGGTGCTAGCGGATTTCCAATCCAGAAATGAGGTAGCGGAGATGGGAGACGGGGTGTAGAGGATGGGAAAAAGCCGACGGGCCGTAGAACTTGACGGCGTCTTTTACCGGTGCTCCGGCACGACCCTCGAAGAGACAGCGGATCTCGGCGATTTGCAGGGAGACCAGCGACTTGTCTCCGATTTCCAGGGCACCGTTTCACGAACGACCACCGTCGAGGCCCCGTACAAATATGCCGAGGTGATGGTGCGCAAACAGCTCCAGGAGACCGGAGAATTCGACGAGCCGGTCACCCTCATCACTCATTGGAAGAGGAGGCGGGGGGCAAACGCCACGGACATCTTTTATACCGCGCTTCCCGCACGCGTCTACTATCGCTCTCTGGACGAGGCCAAAAATCACGAAGCATGCATCCTCCAGTTTCCTCTGTATGGTGTCCTGTATGGTGCGCTGAAAAAGGCTAACCCCGCTCGACCGGCGGCCGTGGTATTCCAGCATGGCCGCTTCGCTGATATCCTGCTGGGCGACAGAAGACGAATCTATTATGCCAACAGACGCGTTGCGTTTGATGAGACTCCCGAGCAGATTTCTTCTCTCTGGCAGATGGTCATATCAGAGATTGAGTCTGCAGAACAGGAACAGCGCATTTCAGTAGAAAGGATTCTCCTCGTCACGTGGATCAATTCCCAGGTGACGGGGACGTGGCCGCTCCCCATTGAAGAAAAGATCAGCTACCTCGGGGAAGAGTCCATTTATCTCGAAGGCCGGGAAAGAAAAGTCTCATTTTTAAAGGCACTTGCTGATACGCCCACCTCTTTTGCGGTTTCGAGGCCGCCTGAAAAAATCTGTTACGCCTGTTCAAGATGGCTTCCGGTGCTCAATATCGCGCTCATCGTTATCGCGCTGTGCTGTTTCACCGGGCGCCTGTGGTATGGAAGCAAGAATCGTGCATTCGAAGAAATCATCAAGAAAAAAGAGCGGACTCTCGCCGATTTGAGCAAAGAGAAGCAGCTGAAGGCTGTTCCTTATGAAGAAACTTTCAATTTTGTCAGAGACCTTTCCCGGTATCGGGACACTCCCAATTTCAAGACAATCGTCAACGATGTTTCAGAAAGCCTCTTTGAAGGGAGTTCCCTGCATCTCTTAAAAGCGGATTACAACAAGGGCAGCCTTAAACTTGAAGTGCTGGGAGATGTCACGGTTCCGTTTGACAAGGCATTCAGGGGATACCAGAGATTCTGCCGCACCATGACCCAGAAAGGCTATACCCTGATAAACAGGAATTTCAACACGTCCATAAACAAGTCACAGTTCGTGGTAACCCTGGAGAGAAACGGAGGATGAGAAGAAAATACCTTTCCATATATGCTGTTTCTCTCCTTTTCGCAGCTTCCGTGGCGGCCGGATTCTATGCCTATTGGATTCTTTCAATGCCCATCAGGGTAAAAGCCTCGCCCCGAGCGAAACCGGTGTCGATGATAACGGTCCCTGATGAGCAAACCATGAGGGAAATGAGCAGACTGCAAAATGAGATGGGGAGACTAACCCAACCGGTATCCGGGGGAAGGGAACCCGTGAACCTGAAGCTCTTCGGGTATGAACCTGTTCAGCCAGGACAACTCCATAGAGCAGGCCGCGGAGTGGCTTACGGGCAGGAGAATACCCACCTCTTGACCATGGCGTTCAGAGGAGTGGACAAAGGTTTCTGCGTTATCGACGGCACCTTTTATGCCCAGGGAGGGAATCTGCCGGACGGAAGCATCATACGCAGAGTGGAACGAAATCGAGTGCTTCTTGTGAAAAGAAAAAGAAAAATCTGGGTGGACATGGTGAAGGATTCGGCAGCCCGCGAAGAGAACGCAAGCAAACCGGGAGAAAAAAAGTGATGTTTTTCATGCGCGCCGTGACGATTTTTTTGGTGCTGGTTTTTGGAGGGTGCAGCCTTGAGTCGACCTATGTGCGGAAACAGGAACAGCCCATTCCTGAGAAAATCGCGAAACAGGTCACAAAGGAAACTTCGGATACAGGGACGCTTCACAAAGGCCTGGTTGAAAGTCTGGAAAAGAGCGTTCCGAGGCCGGTGGAAGTTGAGCCCGTTATGCCGACATACGACCCGCTCGACGACCATATGGTCTCATTTTCCATGGTTAATGAAGACTTTAAGCTGGTCCTGTATTCTCTTGCTCAATCAGTTGGAATGAATCTTATCATGGATCCCGGCATCAGTGATGACAAACGTCCAGTCACGCTGAATTTCCAGAATGTACCTGCGTCGACGGTCCTCCGGGAGATTCTCAAGAGCTATGATCTCTATTACGAAATCGATCATAATGTGATCCGAATCAAGCCTTTTGAAGAACGGTTCTTTGAACTGAACTTTCTGGATACGACTACGGATATGAATTTTGATGTGGGAGGAGATGTGCTTGGGGCGGGTTCCACAGAGACCGCTGCGGGGCTTTCCGGAAACTTCAAATTATCCGGAAAGGGCGGCAACAAGGGAAACACCTATGACATCCTGGAACAGATGATTCAACGGATGCTTTCGAAGGGGGGAAAATATTCCATCAATCGGATTGCCGGGAGCCTCTATATAAAGGATACTCCTGCGGTCATTCGCTCTGTATCGAAGCTGATCAACCATCTAAAGGAGATGCTCGCACGGCAGGTCCTCATAGAAGCGAGGATTGTTGAAGTGACTCTTTCAGACCAGTACTCCTATGGAATCGACTGGGACGTATTGAGGCAATCACTGGCCAACAGCGGTACCCGATTGAACAACGCCTCATGGTCTCTGGGGCAGGGGCTGGTCCTGAGCGGAGTGCACAACGCCCTCAGTCTCGATGCGGCGATAAACGCCCTGCAGACGTTCGGGGATACCAAGATCGTCTCAAACCCGAGCATACGCTGTAAACACGGGAAGCCTGCCATGATCAGCGTCGGGACATCCTTGACCTACAAGAAGAGCGTCGAGACAACGACAACGACAACGACCGCGGAGAATCTCCTGTCAACGCAGGTGGAGGTCTCTACGGTCTTTGACGGGCTCATTCTGGGGATCGTGCCCTTCGTCCAGGATAATGGGAAAATCAGTCTGCTTATCAACCCCATCAAGAGCGACGTGGACCCCACCAGCATTGAGCCGGTGGCCGTCAGCCAGAATTCAACCGAAAGCATCTCGCTTCCGAAGGTGAGTATCAAAGAGATCAGTACGACCATAGGAGTGAGGAGCGGTGATGAGGTTTTCCTCGGAGGCCTTATCGACAAGCACCATCAAAAGGTCAAAAAGGAATTTCCCGTGCTTTCGCGAATACCCCTCCTGGGCTATCTGTTCAAAAACGATTCCATGGAGGATGAAACAAGGGAATTAGTGATTGTCCTGAAGGTTACTGTCATTTGATCTGAAGGCCTGCGGTTCCAACAGGCAAAACCGACCACATGGACCGGGTTCATGAGTGTCATTTTTGAAACATTACAGAAAATAAAGCATTCCGCGAACAGAGTCGAAGAGGAGGAGTCGCCTGTCTCCGGCAGGAGGCGGAAAAGCTGTTCGGTGAAGCGCGCCTATCTCCCTTTGGGTGTCATAACCGGAATCGGAGCGGGCCTCCTGGCCTTCTTCCTGTGGAGTTCCTGGGGGTTGAACCATGTTTCCAAGGGACAGGCCCCCAGGAAGGATGCTGAGGGCCGGACTGCCGTCGGCGAGCCCCGCACGATCGCAGGGGTCCGGACGCAGGCTACGGAAAGTCCCGGGTTGGAGACAAACATGGTGCCTCCGCCGGCTCCGAATCTGACGGCTGAACACGTGAGCAAAGGGAAGTTGTATCTCGCTCCGGCAACACCAGGGCAGGGAGGACAAACAGCGCAGTACCTGCCCCCTGCGCAGGACGAGCAGGGCAGCGTTGTCCGGAAGATAGAGAAAAAGGAGCTTCGCTATGCATCACCCCCGGAAAATCAGGGAGGGAAAAGGCACAAAACAGTGATTTCGGATCCTTTTGCCGGGATAATCAAACCGGTGAAAAAATACGGAGAAGAAACAGCGCACGCCGGTATCCTCGAAGATGCGCCTGCAGGAAGAGCTGCAAAACCTCGATCTGCCGGAGAGAGAAAGCAGACAGCTGCAGCAGGAACGGCCGGGAAGAAAGCGAGGCATACCGAACAAGCGCAGGCGCGCAGGAAGGCGACGGAAGAGAGCCGAACGGCCGCGCTGACCCGGAAGCCGGAAAAGAGGTCGGAAAAGGGAGAATCATCTCGCGCAAAGGGCGCCGAAAAAGCGCAGGTGAGCGCCGTGGACCAGAACGCACAGATGAGCATCATGGTGGCAAAGGTTCAGCAAGCCATGCGGGCCGGAGACGAGAGAAAAGTGGAGGATCTTCTCCACACGCTGGAATCGCTGAAGGGAAAGGAAGATCCTTATGTGATGCGGCTCAACGCCTTCTGGTTTCTCAAGCAGCGAAAATACGGTATGGCGCGCTCTCTCCTTGAGGAGCTTCTCAGCAACAACGAAGATGATTTGGATGCGGGGATCAATCTGGCAATCCTTGATATAAAAACAAACCATATGGAAGCGGCGAGGAACAGACTAAGAGCCATGAGGCGGCTCCACGAGGATAACACCATAATTCCCGCCATCCTGGAAAAGATCAGTAACTAATGGCATTTTCCTCACGAAAAACCGACCGGCTCGTCTCTTTCATCGTCTACAGCATGTTCGCAGGCGTGGCAGCATGGACAGGAATAAGACTGATCAACCATTCGCTTACTATGGGATTCTATAAGGATTTTTTTCTGGAATGGGAAACGGCGATCAGGTGTTATGACGAACACGCGGGGAGATGGCCTCATTTCACGGGCAACAACCATGCGCAGTACATGGAACAGTTGGTCAGGCTCATGCGTGAAGGAGACGCCGCCCCCCCGACGTCCAACGAACAGGAACCGTTCCTGTACCGTCTGAATCGGCTCGGCGATCCGGCGGAAGATATTTTTGTTCTCTGTTTTTCAGGAAAAATGGTGCTCTACGGGATTTCCGCCAGGACTTTTTCATACCTGGACCGCAGAATCGACGGCCGGGTGGACGAGCAGAGAGGAAGGTGCAGGGCTCGAAAAAGCAAAGACGGATTCAGCTACATAGGACAGGTGCTATTATGAATGGCGAGATGAAAGAAGAACTGGCGTATCTGGCACACTTCGGCCTGGAAGTGAACCCGTTTCCGGTTTCCCCGGATGTGGAACACTTCTTTCTTTCCCGGGATATCGATCGTCTCATAACAGAAATCGTGCACGGTATCCTGACCAGGAAAGGATTCATGGTCCTGACCGGAGAAGTGGGACTGGGGAAAACGACCATAAGTCGCAAGATTATGAAAATCCTGGAGGAAAAGGGAGTCAAAACCTCCCTTGTGTTTCACACTTCCTGCCAGGATACCGAGTTGTTGCGAGAGATCAACAGAGACTTCGGCCTTTCAGCAGGATCCCTGGAGTTCGGCGACCTGATGAAACTCCTGCGGGATTTTCTGCTGGAGCAGAATTTCAAGGGGAAAAACTGCGCCATATTGATAGACGATGCCCAGAATTTGAGTCCCGCGAGCCTGGAACTTGTGCGCATGATATCCAACCTGGAGACCGATCAGCAAAAGCTGGTGCAGATCCTGCTGGTCGGGCAACCTGAACTGATAAAGAAACTCGATTCTCATGAACTCAGGCAACTCAAGAGTCGTATCATCATCAAACAGGAGGCACTCCCTCTGGGTGAACAGGAATTGGAAGAGTATATCCTGTTTAAACTGAATGTGGCCGGGAACAAAGGAAAGACGGCCGTTACCCGGAAGGCGGTGAGAAAGATATTCCGCCTCACCGGCGGGAATCTACGGCAGGTCAACACGGTAATGGACCGCATTCTGTACGTGGCTTTTCTGCAGAATACCAACGAGATTTCTCCGAAGACAGTGAAGGCGGCTCAAGATGATTTGAAAACCGGGAAGGCCTGGAAATCTGCACGCATACCGCTTCGGCCGTGGCTGACGGCTCCGCTCCTTTGTGCGGTCACTGCGGCCCTGTTCTTTTTCTTCTCTTTCCATTTGAACGGGTTTGTGAAGGATATTCACACGCTGTTTTTTTCCGGCCCTGTGGTCACTGAAAGCAGAGCGGATGCAAAACCACCCGGCACTTTGCAGGCGCCGCTCCCGGAAAAAACACTGAGAGTAGGTCTCTCCCCGGAATCGAAGAAAATGGAGCGTCCTGTCTACCTGAAGAAGGATCCCGTCCCGGAAGCACTGCAGGATTTTCTCTCCGGCTACTCCCTCGGCAGATTCAGCCGAGCGTTCAACGCTGCCCTGGATAAGGGGGATTTCAGAAAGATGTCCCGGACCATACTCCGGGAGACCGGGTATCAATTGATCACCCTGGACAGCCTGCCGGAACAGGTCCGGGAAAAGTATGGGGTGCTGATGTGTCCCGCCCCGCAGGGAAAGGGAAACAGATATCTCCTCTTCTGGCGGCCGCGGCTGCTGATAGGAAAATTCTATTATGGGTACAAAGGCCAGGAAATAAGAAACCTGCAGAAACTCCTCGCAGCCGGTGGATATTACTGGCAGGAGCTGGACGGCATCGTTGGAAGTGGATTAATGAAGGCCTTGGTGGAGTTTCAAAGACAGACGGGCATCGAAGTAACCGGTTACCCCGATCAGCAAACCGTATTTCTTTTGCACATACTGGAGAACAGGGCATGACGGAAGAAAAAGTGAGAAAACCGCTGGGTGAACTCCTGAAGGAGAAGGGATTCATCAAGAACGAACATATCGCCTTTGCCATGCAGGAGCAGAAAATAACTGGAGAAAGGATCGGGGAGATTCTGGAAAGACTCTGTTTTGTGACCGAATACGAGGTGATGACCACTCTCGCAGAGCAGGAAGGAGTTCCTTTCCTGGATGTGGATGAGATTTTCCCCCCCGAAGAAGTGCTCAAGCTGTTCAACAAAAACTTCTGCCTGACAAACGCGTTTGTTCCGATCAGAGTTGATGGACAGGGCATTCAGGTGGCCACGCCCGTTGTTTCGGGAGACAAGCTGTCCCAGCTGATCAGCCGCAATACCGGCCTTTCCCCGCAATTCTTCCTGGCTGAAAAAAAGAAGATCATGAATGCCATCAACAGGCTTTACTATTTTGTGGAAAACCCTGTCGAAAAGCTCATTGAAAACGAGATCAGTCTCCTTTCCAGGGATAAGGAGATGGCCAGGGGAATGGAGAACCTTATCAAGTACATCCTGCACCTGGCGGTAAAAATGCGTGCTACCGACATCCACATACGACCCATGGAGCGTTCAATTAACGTCTCGTTTCGCGTGGACGGGGTGCTCGTATCCGTGCTCTCCATGCCGGCCGGTTTGAACAGGCTTATCGCGAGCCTCAAGATGAAGGCGGATATGGACATCGCCGAGCAGAGGCTTCCCCAGGACGGCCGTTTTTCCGCAACCATCCTGAACAACGGCTATGATTTCAGGGTCTCGACCATTGTCTCTCCCCAGGGTGAAAACATGGTGCTTCGAGTCCTTCCCACGGAAAGCGCCGTGATGGGAATGGCGCAGCTCGGTTTTTTCGAGGAGCACATTCAGTTGATTGAGGATATGTTCAGCGAGCCGTTCGGAATCATTCTCCTGACCGGTCCCACGGGGTCGGGGAAATCAACAACGCTCTACGCAGGAATCAGGAGCCTGGACCTTCTCGAAAAGAATGTGGTGACCGTGGAAGAGCCGATCGAATATGACATTCCTCTTCTCCGTCAGACCCAGGTAAACGAGAAGGCCGGCTACACGTTTGCCAACGCAGTCCGCTATTTCCTCAGGCATGACCCCGATGTTGCGCTGGTGGGAGAAATCAGAGACGCGGAGACGGCCGCCACAGCGGTAAGCGCTTCAACCACCGGGCACCTGGTTCTCTCCACACTCCATACCAACAGCGCCATCGGCGCAATTCCGCGACTGAGAGACCTGGGCATCCGGCCTTTTCTCATAGCAGACTGTCTTATCGGCGTGGTCAGCCAGCGCCTGGTCCGCAAGATCTGCAACAGCTGCAGGGAGGTTTATGAGGCCTCGCAATGGGAGAAAAGGTACCTGAAAGATGATACCCTCACGGAACTCCAGCGCGGGCGGGGATGCGAGGTATGCAACGGCTCCGGGTATTTCGGCAGAACTCTTGTCTATGAACTGCTCTCGGTAGACAAGGACATCTCGAAACTCATAGACCGGGAGGCCGATCTGAGTCTTATTGCGGAAAGGGCCAATGAGAGAGGCTTTGTGAGCATATTCGACACAACCATTGCCAAAGTCAAGCAGGGCATTACCACAACCGAGGAGGCAATCCGCATCCTGGGGCACGTGCGACACGAATAGGGTGCAGACCATAAGACCGTAAACAGACCAGGCTCATGAACTATTTCAGGTACAAACTCATTGAGAGATCAGGAGAGATTTCCACCGGTATCATAAAGCTTCCGTATAAGGAGGTCATGTCCGCCATATCCCACCTGGAGAGAGATGGATCTACTACCATATTCGTAAGAAA
>CAZEGG010000011.1:0-23153 GCA_964511755.1 uncultured Desulfobacteraceae bacterium
TGGATACGGTGATTGTGGCAATCGGACAACGGCCCAATCCCATGATTGCTTCAACCACACCGGGCCTGGAGGTGGACAGCAGGGGATATCTCGTTGTGGACGAAGAGACCATGGCAACATCCCGAGAAGGGGTGTATGCGGGAGGAGATATCGTGGGCTGGGGTGCGAGCGTGATCCGCGCAATGGGTGACGGGAGAAAAGCCGCAAAGGCCATGCACGCCTATCTCACTTCCAGATAAGTTGTCTGGTCATCCGGTTCTTTTCTGCGTTGACGTGCAGAGATTGATTCAGGGACATGCGGAACCGGAGAAAAATGGCCTGTTCCGTATGTCCTGCCCCTTAATCTGCCTCAAGGTACACTTCAGCCGAAAGAACCGGATGCTTCTATTTTGACTCCCTGATCTCCACAGTATGTTTCTGCAGGTAATCCTTGACCGCGCTGATGGGAAACTCTTTCCGGTGAAAGATGCCTGCTGCAAGCGCGGCCTCGACAGGAGTCTGAGTAAATACTTCATGGAAGTGCTCGACGGAACCGGCCCCGCTGGAGGCAATGACCGGGATGGTCACCGCTTTCTTCACCGCGTTTATCAATTCAATATCGAATCCCAGGTTTGTGCCGTCGCGATCAATACAGTTTAAGAGAATCTCGCCCGCTCCGAGTTCTTCGCATACCCTGGCCAGCGTAATCGCATCCACGTCCCTCGCTTCGCGTCCTCCCTTGATGGTGCACTGGTACCAGCAGTAGCGTTCCCCGTCCGGTCCCGGCTGACTTGTCTCGATGACAGGATGCGCCGTCTCATCAGGCGATTTCACGTACACTCTTCGGGGGTCGATGGAAATGACGACAGCCTGGCTGCCGTAAACCCAGGAAATCTGCTCGATCGCGCTCTTACCGCCTTTTTTCCCCGTCTTCAGATAGTCCTCCACGATCAGGACCGCGTCGCTGCCGATGGAAATCTTGTCTGCCCCGGACCGAAAATACTCTGATGCGACCTGCAGCGCAGAGTAGGTTCGACCGTTTACATCCGTGTAGTCGTGGATTCCCCCGCCGATGGTCAGGGGTACGAACACGTTTGTCGAGGTCTGTTTCAGTACTTCCAGCATCGGCATGTCTTCCAAAGGGAAATCCCTGAATCCCGTGATATTCAGAAAGGTAATCTCGTCGGCCCCTTCTTCATAGTACCGTCTCGCCAGTTCTACCGGTTTTCCGAGGTTCCTGACCTGACCGCTTTCCCGGACGTCGTACTGATCTCCTTTAGTCACTACGAGGTCTCCGTCATCGGTGGACCGGACGTCCAGGCAGGCAATGATCCGTTTCGCAAGCCTGGTAGTTCTCTGCAAATCCGGGGGTTGGGATTGGATCGTGTCAGCCTCCAGAAAATTTTTGAGGAGCGCCAGTCCGGCGCTCCCGCTCTTTTCCGGGTGGAACTGCGTGGCTATGACATTGCCTTTCTGGATACTGCTGACAAAGGGATAACCATAGTCCGTGGTGCTCAGGACAACCTCATCATCTTCCGGAGCGACGTGATAGGAGTGGACAAAGTAGAATTTCTCACCCCCGGTAAAGCCGTTAAAAATCCTGGAAGGTTTTTTCGCGGAGAAACCGTTCCATCCGATGTGCGGCACGGAGAGCTCCACAGCAAAGCGCCTTACCGAACCGCGAAGGTATCCGACGCCCTGGACTCCGAATTCTTCCTCTTCGCTTCTCTCGAAAAGTGCCTGTAATCCTATACAGATTCCCAGAAATGGACGGTCTGATTCGAGATAGGTTTTGAGCGGTTCTACGTATTCCTTTTCGTGGAGCACCCGCATCATGCTGCCGAATGCGCCGACGCCGGGAAAAATCAGCCTTTCCGCGGAAAGGATATCTTCCGGTCTCCGGACGAAGCTGACTTCCGCACCGAGCTTCTTCAAGGCGTTGACGAGACTCCTGACGTTCCCGGCGCCGTAATCCAAAATCGTTATCATGCTCGATCCTTCTATTTCGAGTCAGGAGGTGGTTATCTCGAATTCAGGCGGGTTGATCATGTGTTTCTTGACCGCGCAGAGGTCCATGGCCTTAATAATCGCCTTTTCATACTTGTGAGAAAAGCCTTCCGGCAGGTTGAGGTTGAGCGAAAACTTTTCATACCTCTTCTTTTCCTCGTCCCAATCACATTCCATGATCAGGGACATGCCGTCCGTTTCAATATGACGGCTCTGGCAGAAATTAAGCGCGTAAATACCTGCACAGGTGGCAAGGGAAGCCAGAAACAACTGGAACGGCTCCGGTGCAGAAGCGTCACCCCCGTAAGCAATTGATTGATCTGTCTTTGCCACAAATTTTCCGATTCTCGCGTCGACTCGCTTTCCTCCCGGAAATGATACGTCCAATACTGCTTTTTTCATAAAACCCTATTTTCTCCCTTCATTATGCATTTTGATGTAGAGCCTGAGAGGGCCGCGGCGACAAGGCCGGTTACGCAAAGTCTACGATCGGTCTCACTTCGGTGATTCTGAAACGGATAGCGGCATGAATCATCCTGGCGGCCTGCTCTCCGGAGGTTTTGGCAATATCTTCTCTGATCTGATCGTAGAACCCCCCTCCTGTTTCGATGTCCAGCGCTTCCAGGTATACCCTGGCGCCCTTCCAGTCCATGAGTGTTTTCCCCGGTTCCAGAACGATAAAGACCGCCTTGGGATTTTCACGGAGATTACTGAAAGAGCGGTTCTCTCCGATGCCCATGACCACGGTGTTTTCATCAATCATCTGCGGCGAACCGAAGACGGCCACATTGACTTCTCCCTTTGCGTTTGCCGTGCTGAGTGTGCCGATCCGAGGTTGTTTGTTGAAAACCTCCAGAAGTTTTTGCCGATCCATTCCGCACCTCCCTGACGTAGTGCTCATTGAAAAACTTTGTCCCAGGACGAGGAAAGAGGCCGAAGTAACGAAGTGACCTGGTGTTTGGAGTGAACTAAAATGAACTAGAGTTATTGGAAAGCGTCGTTTTTCCCTTCAAAAGAATTGAAAGAAATTCCTCAACTCCAGGCACTTTAGACAATCGAGGTCACTCTGGTCACTCTGGAGATACGAGAACAAACGCGCTCCTTCCCCAAGTGGCCCCAGCGTATTCGATACAAGTTTCCCTCCATAAATGGCTGTTTTTCACAATCTCGTCGTCAATCTGTTCCGCCTTGGCGGGATGCGACATACTGGCGTACGTCTCCGCGTAATCCCGTGATTGTCTTGATCCTGCAAAAAATATCTCATTTCTGGATTGGAAACCCGCTCGTACCCAAATCCTATTTGTGGACGAGTACGATACTAAATTTTTTGTGAGGGAGACGCAAACAAAATGTGACGGTATCTTTTGGGTCCGCGGCGTTCGTCTCCGATTCCCGGTCAGACGTGTCGCCGGTTATTCTGTTGACCTGATAGTCCGACTGCCCTATTATTAATAAGTTTGCAAGATTATCGGACACCCTTCATCAGGAGATTCGGAGGAAAATATGAGGCTCGCCGGTTCCATCTTTCTGGGGTTTCTTTTCGGGTTCGCCTTCCTGTTCATTCCGATTCAGGGAATCTGCAGCGATGAAATGCCGATTCCCTTTCCGGCTGTCCCCCGGATCTCCGAGAAACAGTGCGTCACACTCGAGAAAGAGGCTTCACCCCCCGTTATCATCGATGTGCGTCTGGACGTACAGTTCAAAGAAAGTCTTGACAAGCTGCCGGGCGCTGTGCGCGAGGATCCGGACAATGTGCAATCGTGGGCCCATAAGTACAAGAAGGATCAGACAATCATCTTGTACTGAGCGTGACCGGCTGAATCCACCAGTGCCCGGGTGGCACATCAACTGAAGAAACTTGGCTTTACCAAAGTGTATGCCCTTAAGGGCGGATATCGTGCTTGGGTCGAGGCCAAGCTGCCCCTTGAAAAGAAATGGAGTATCAGGAAAGAATGTGTCACGTGCCATGAGAGTGTTACTCCTCAGATCGTTTCTGACTGGAGGCTCAGCAAGCACAGCAAGAACGGCGTAACCTGCTCCGTGTGTCACCTCGACTATCATTGTTCCGAGAAGGATGTTGCAAAAGCGAGAGCCGTCACCCCGGACCGATGTATATTATGCCATCAGGTGCAGGGAGATCAGTTCATGGCGGGGAAGCACGCAGACGCCTGGTATGCAATGCAGGCCCTGCCCACGGCCCACTGGAAGTCCATGAACTCCCTCGATGGCATCAAGGACTGTGTGAGTTGTCACCGGATCGGGCTCAAATCAAGGAGTGATATCAAGAAGCTGTTGAAACAGGGTGCCGGGTTCGGCATGGCCTCCTGCGACGTTTGCCACACGCGCCATACCTTTTTCAAAAAGGAGGCCCAACAGCCCCAGGCATGCGAGACCTGTCACAGCGGCGCAGACCATGCGCAGTGGGAGATGTATTCCGGCTCCAAACACGGCGTGCGATATGAGCTCAAGCAGATGGGCATCCTTCCAAAATCGACCTCTGCGCCTACCTGCCAGACCTGCCACATGGCAGAGGGCGATCATGAGGTGAGAACGGCGTGGGGTTTCCTGGGAATACGTCTGGGAATGCAGGGCGACAAGGAATGGATTACGGCATCCGAAACGATATTTCGTGCACTGGGATTAACGGATTCCGAAGGGAAGCCCACACCCAGTATGAAAGTCATGAAGCGGAGGAACGTATTCCGCAAGTCCGACGCGGAATGGAAAGCAGAGCGGGAAAAGATGCTCGTGAATTGCAGCGGGTGCCACACAATTTCTTTCGCTGATGAGGCACTCAACAAAGGAGATCGAATGATCCGGAAGACCGATCTCATCATGGCCGAGGCCATTCGCATTGTCGCGGCGCTCTATAAAGACGGCACTCTTCAGAAGCCGGAAGAGTATAAGCAGCCCTTTCCCGATTTCATGATTCCCTCGAAGAACCCAAGGAGCATCGAAATAAAGCTTTGGCGCATGTTTGGAGAATACCGCATGCGGGCGTTCCATGGGACCTTTCACGGAAATCCAACCTATGCGTTCTGGTCCGGGTTGGGTGAGATGGAACAGGCTCTGAGTGAGATCAAGGAGATGGCCGCCGACTTGCGCGGGAAGGTCCGGATGAAGAAGAGCGTGTCGAACCAGTGAACGGGAAGTCCTGTCCCTCTCCCCGCGCCTGAGATGGCAGGAGAACCTTTTTCGGATTTGATTGAGCACCTTCTGAGGTGCTGCAAGCAGTAACTATGACAAAGGAGAACGGAATGAGAAACAGACTTATGTGGGGAACGCTGATACTTCTTGTGGCCGTGCTGTTTGCCGGCATTGGGATGTCAAATGCACAGGATGTGAAGAGAATATCGAAAGAATCGTTGAATAAAATGCTGGGGAATCCCAACGTGATCGTGGTGGATGTCCGGCTCCCGTATGACTGGAATCCAAGCAAGCTCAAGATAAAGGGAGCAAAAAGGGAAGACCCGTTTAACGTAAAGGCTTGGATGAAAAAATATCCAAAAGACAAAACCCTTGTTTTTTACTGCGCCTGAAGCAACGAGGCTACGAGCGTCCGTGTGGCGCAGGAGTTCATCAAGGCGGGATATTCCAAGGTGTTCGCGCTCAAGGGGGGGTGGAATGCCTGGCACGACGCACATCTTCCCACGGAAAAAAAGTGATCCTCCAGGGTTGCAGGTGAGGGCTGGGAAATGGAGATCGTATCTATCGCGGTGAGCAGGAAGAAAGGGACGCCCAAAGAGCCGGTGGAAACGGCCGAGGTCGTCGTTGATCATGGTCTTCGGGGTGATGCCCATGCCGGACCGTGGCACAGGCAGGTGAGCTTTCTGGCATCGGAAAGCATCGAAATGGCCCGGGCAAGAGGGCTTGATGTGGGCTTCGGTGATTTTGCTGAAAACATTGCTACCAGGGGCATCAACTGGCTTCAGGTCCCGATCGGAACCCTTGTAAAGCTTGGAGATTCCGTCGTTGTCGAGATTACCCAGATCGGCAAGGAGTGCCATACCCGATGTGCAATTTATTACATGGCCGGGGACTGCATCATGCCCAGGGAAGGCATATTCGGAAAAGTACTCCACGGGGGAGAAATACGAAAAGGGGATCCCATCCAATTCATAGAGAAGAGCAACACGGAGAGCAAAAGGACAAAAAGTGCCGGCGGAGATAGAGATTGAATTGAACGGATTCTCCGAACGAATACCCGCAGGATGCACTCTGGCTCAGTTGATTCAGAGCCACGGGGACGGCGATGTGCACCTGATCGTGGAAGTCAACGGTCGTTTTGTCTATCCCCGCGATTATTCAGGAAAAATCCTTTCGGACGGCGACAGGGTTGAATTTATCAACCCCAACTTCGGCGGATAGCTGCATTGACCGGTTGAACTCACTCTTCTATCAGCATATCCCTTCCCAAGTGCCGGACATCCGGCGCTCCGACCATACTCAGGATGCGTTTCAATTCACCGGTGATCGCGGTCACCACGTCGCAAACCCCCTGTTGCCCATCCGCAGCAAGACCGTAGAGAACGGGCCTGCCGAGGCCCACCAGAGAGGCGCCGAAGGCGAGTCCTTTCAGGGCATCGCTTCCCCGCCTGAAACCTCCGTCTGCCATGATGACGACCTTGCCTCCTACTTTTTTCGTAATTTCCTCCATCACCTGCAGGGGATGCGGGAGATAATCGATAGTGTGGGCCCCGTGGTTTGAAACGATGATTCCGTCCGCACCCGCATCCACGGCTTTGACCGCATCCTCTCCGCTCAGAATCCCTTTGAAAATGAGCGGCAGGCGAACGGCCTTTCGGATGTTCTGCAGTTCTGAAAGAGAGAGCGGAGAGCAATCAGAGACCATCTGCCTGTCCAGGATCTTGGTTCCCTGGCCCGAGTCAATCTCAATGCCCACCCAATCTACCCCTGCCTCCTGCATAGTGTCGAGTGCCTCATACATTTTTTCCCTTTTTTTCAAAGGCTTGACATTCGCAGCCAGGGGGACGCCCGTGTCTTTGATTCCTTTCAAGTCTGCGGGGATGGGCGATCCTGCCCACATGAGACTTCCGGCATCTTTCAGTCCCCGTGCCACTTTCAGAAGGCCGTCTTCCCTGATGGCCGGGATGGGCATGGTCATGGCAGACATGATCACGGGAGTTCCAAGGGTCACCCCGAGGATCTCCAATCCGGTATCGGGCTCGGAAGCGGCATCGATGGCCTTCTGCCTGAACGTGTATCGATCAAAGACCCGGCGGTTGTGGCGCATCACAAATTCGGTTTCAACACCTCCCAGAAAGACACCGATTTCCTTTGCTAATAATGTCTCTTTTCCCTTCTTGTAGATCTCATTCAATTCCATGTCCGTTCTTCCTCAAATATCCTCGGGTTGTTTTCAAGTCTCTTTTCCTCGGGCTGATGCAAGGTGCAGTGCTTTGCCCATCAGTCCCGGTCTTTCTGCTTGTCCACCCGACAACTCAGAATCACTCTTCAACGATGATGGCGCCGGGGGCGCATTCCCTCGCCGCCTGTCTTACCAGATCCTGGTACTTCTCCGGTATTTCGTCCAAAAGGACTCTGGATACCAACTGGTCCTCATCGTACTGGAATACCTGGGGGCAAAGCAGATTACAATTTTTGTCTCCCATACAAAGCTCATCGTCGATTCTTGCTTTCACGGTCTCCTCCTCACGTAGTGGTTTCCGCGCCGGTCTTTCGCGATTATTTTTCTGAATGTCCGGGAGAGCAGCACATGAGGCTGTACTCTCTGCCAAAAAATTGGCCTGTGATTAGCCCACTCTCTTTTTATGATCTGTTCAGCGGGACTTGTCAAGCCGATCCTGATCCATCAGCAAGACATCATTCCCGCCGTTGGCGGGTTGCCCTCGCTCGCTCCTCCTTGCGACGTATCGGTTTATACGCCTCAGTCGTCGCTCTTTCCGCACACAACTGGGGATCTACGATGCGGCGCCCCCGCCGGAAACGGGATCTTCGACCTGCATCTGAGGCCTTGCTGGTGACCGGGGATTTCAACAAATCACCCGGTGAGGCTCACGATGTGAAAACTAAATGGTGGAGTTGGGGCCGAATATCCCGGTTGCCGGTTTATGAAATATATGCTATTTTATACTAAATATATCGGTTCAGTATACCTTGCCTAATGAGAGTCACTTATCTGAAATCCACATGAAAATCCGGCACAGGATTTGACACTCGGGATATGAGGAGGAAAGAATGGAAACGCAGGATGTCTGTTATACCCGTGAGGTCGCCCTGGAAAAGGCGATTGAAATGGAGGCCAAGAGTTTTGCTACCTACAGAGATATGTACCTCAGAGTGAAGGATCGGCTGGCGAAGGATGTGTTGAGAGATTTGGCCCTGGATGAACTCAAACACAAGTACACCCTTGAAAAAGCCTACTTTGAAGATACGGTCCAGCTTCATGATGCGGGCCAGAAAGAGGGCCCGAGCATGAAACTGGCGCTCCTGCTGCAGGAAAAACCGCTCGATTCTTCGGCCAATGATCAGGATGTGATGGTCTATGCGGTCCATGAGGAAAAGCGTTCCGTTGATTTCTACAGAGCCATGGCCGGTCAGTGCGGCGGCGCTCCCATGGAAAAAATGTTCACCGGTCTTGCGCAGGACGAAGAAGGGCATCTATCCCGGCTGGAGACCCTGTACGAGAGCCTTTACATGCAAGATATGTAGACGGAGACGGCCGGTTTCCACTGAACCCTCCACCGCTGGCGGAGGGCCCGGATAGGTTTTTCCGGTCCGGGGTCCGGGAGTACGTGCCGCTCAGGGAGGAAGCGGGAGGAGACTCACCGGGCCGTGTCGGCGGAAAGCGGGGAGTAAGGGGGGGAGGGAACTATGCCATCATATGAATACGATATCGGAATTATCGGCGGCGGAGCGGCCGGCCTGACCGTGGCCGCTGGAGCGGCGCAACTCGGAGCCAAGACCCTGCTCATCGAAAAAGAGAAGGAACTGGGAGGAGACTGTCTCCATTTCGGGTGCGTTCCGAGCAAGACCCTGATCAGGAGTGCACAGGTGCGCCACCTGATGAAGGTGTCCCGGGAGTTCGGGCTGCCCTCGGTTGAACTTCCGCCGGTGGATTACGCCGAGGTCCGGAAAAGGATCCAGTCCGTCATCCGGACCATCCAGGCGCACGATTCCGAGGAGCGGTTTTGCAGCCTGGGCGCGAAGGTGGTATTCGGCTCTCCGGTGTTTTCAGATGACCATGCCGTCAAAGTGGAACGGCAAACGTATACTGCCAGGCGATGGGTCATCGCCACCGGCTCATCACCGGCCGCGCCCCCCTTTGAAGGGCTTTCGGATACCCCGTTTCTCACCAACAAGGATATTTTTTCTCTCTACCGCCTGCCGGAATCCATGATCATCCTGGGCGCCGGTCCCGTTGCCGCAGAGATGGCACAGGCGTTTTGCCGGCTGGGTATGGAAGTCCATGTGGTTCAGCGCAGCAGTCAGATCCTGAGCAAGGAAGACAAGGACATGGCCGATGTGGTGCTGGAGGCGCTGCGCTCCGAGGGTGTCCGATTCCATCTTAATGCAACGGTCCAGCACATTTCCAGCCACGGTGAGAATTCCCAGGTGGTGGTGGTCAAACAGGAAGACGGCGCATCCCTGTCTTTAAGGGCCGAAAAGATCCTTGTGGCCATGGGAAGGGAACCAAATATCATGGATTTGGGGCTTGAAGGTATCGATGTGGAACTTGATAGAAAAGGACTCAAGGTGGACGATCGTCTGAGGACGAACCTGAAGCATATCTATGGGGCCGGCGACGTTACCGGCGCCTACCAGTTCACCCACGCTGCCGGGTACGAGGGAGGTATCGTGGTGAGCAATGCCGTCTTTCACCTGCCGAGGAGGGTGGACTATACCTGGCTGCCCTGGTGCACCTATTCGGATCCGGAACTCGCAAGCATAGGGCTGAACGAAAAGAGGGCCAAGGAAGCGGGACTCGTGTATACAGTCTGGTCGGAGTCCTTCAAAGGGAATGACAGGGGCCTTGCAGCGGGAGAAGGAATCGGCAAGATAAAGATGCTCCTGGACGAAAAGGAGAACCCCCTGGGCGTTCAGATTGTGGGACCGGATGCAGGGGAACTCCTGAATGAATGGGTCGCCGCGTTGAACGGGAAGGTAAAACTCTCTCGCCTCGCCTCGGCAGTGCACCCCTATCCGACGCTGGGCGAGATCAACAAGAAGGTGGTAGGCGCTTATTTTTCACCGAAGATCTTCTCGGATAAGGTCAGAAAAGGACTGAGGTACTTTTTCCAGTTGAAGGGGAGGGCGTGCGGCTAGTTCTTTGCGGGACGGAAAAGTCGCCGAAGGAGATTTGCATGCCTCAAAAGACCCGAAGAGCAGGAATCCTGAAGGCCGCCGTTTTATTTGTATTCGTGATAATCGCTGTTTATGTGGTCCGGTTTACACCGGTGAGACAACATCTCACGGTGGAAGCCCTGGGTGGTTTTGTCAGGTCCATGGGTATCTGGGCGCCGATAGTATTCATGGCCATTTATGCGGCGGGCATCTGTTTCTTCCTCCCCGGGACACTGCTTACGGCCCTGGGCGCCGCAATATTCGGGCCCTATAGGGGTTTCCTGTACGTCTGGGTCGGGGCGATGCTGGGCGCAGCAGCCGCCTTTGTCATCGGGAGAACTCTGGGGCGGGAATTCGCCGCATCTCTGATCGGGGACCGGCTCAAGAAATATGACGATGCCATTGAGCGGAATGGTTTTGCCACAGTTCTCTATCTGCGGCTGGTCTACTTTCCATTCACGCCCATGAATTTCGGTATGGGACTTACCAAAGTGCATTTCAGGGATTATTTTTTCGGGACGGGTCTGGGCATCATCGTGGGGACGTTCATCTTTACCTTTTTCATCGGAACCCTGAAAGAGGTCTGGGTATCGGGGAACTGGGGAGAGTTGATTTCGTTTAAGGTGTTTTTCTCCATCGGGCTCTTTGCGTTTTCCTTTTTCATTCCCAAGATCATCAAGAAACTCAGGGCAGAATAGAAAGGCCGGCACAATATCCTCATGAGGGAGAAAAGGAAGATTATTATCATGGAAACGCCGGAGGCCCTGGCGGAAAGAGGGGCTTCCGTCTTCTTTGAACGTGCCCGGGCAGCCGTGGCCGCCAGAGGTATATTCACGGCGGCTTTATCCGGCGGATCGACACCGCGGCGGATGCACCGACTCCTCGGCAAAGAGCCGCTGCGCTCTGAAATTCCCTGGCGCCGGACGCATATTTTTTGGGGCGATGAACGATGTGTCCCTGCGGAGAGCCCGGACAGCAACTACGGCCTGGCGAGAAAGGATTTCCTCATGAACGTCGATGTCCCGGCGGACCACATCCATCCCATGCCCGCGGATTTGGAACCGGAAAAGGGGGCTTTCCTTTACGAAAAAGAGATCCCGGAAATCCTGGACCTCATGTTTTTGGGTCTCGGGAAAGACGGGCATACGGCATCCCTCTTCCCCGGGCAGGCTGCTGTGGAAGAAAAGCGGAAACGGGTGCTGGCCGTGAAGGGCGGAGACCCTGACGTGTACCGTCTCACCATGACGTTTGCGTTTATCAACAGAGCAAGGGAGGTCGTATTCCTGGTTTCAGGAGAGGAAAAGGCCGACGTTGTGAAGAGCGTTCTGGAAGAGCATGATACAAAGTACCCTGCCGGATCCGTCAAGCCTGTCAATGGCAGGCTTACTTGGATCCTGGACAGGGACGCAGCATCCCGCCTCTCAGAGGAGGCTGCCTGTGGTTGACTCCCGGAATAAATCCCTGTATCTGGCTGCCGATATCGGTGGAACCAAGACCAACGTTGGATTGTTCGTACCCGGGAAAAAGAGGCTCCGCCTGCAGGACATGGAGACCTACGCCAGCAGGGATGCGAGGAATTTTGAGACGATCCTTGAACGCTTTGTGGAAAAGCGTGCCCCGTCTGTAGCAGGCGCCTGTTTCGGCATCGCCGGGCCGGTTGTAAACGGCCGCTCAAAGGCGACAAATTTTCCATGGGTGGTCTCGGAAAGAGGGATCAGGGATCACTTCCAATGGAATGACGTGCGTCTCGTGAACGACCTGGAGGCGACCGCGAATTCCATTCCCGCGTTGAATCAGAATCAGATATGCCGTCTCAACCGGGTACGGGCGAGAAAGGACAGAAATATAGGGATTGTTGCCCCCGGTACGGGTTTCGGGGAGGCGTTGCTTGTCCGGCAGGGAGGGAACTTCCGGGTCGTAGCGTCCGAAGGAGGGCACGTAGATTTTGCGCCCAACACCGAGGAGGAAGTCTCGCTCTGGCGTTGTCTCCGCGAGCAGTGGGGACATGTGAGCGTGGAGCGGGTGCTCTCAGGGTCGGGGCTGACAAGCATCTACCGATGGCTGAAAGACTCCGGAAGATACCATGAGCCCGGGTGGCTGGCGGAACGGATGGAAACAGCGGACCCGGCGCCGGTCATCACAAAGACCGCCCTCGAGAACCGCATTCCCCTGTGCAGGAAGACTATGGAGCACTTCGTTTCCATCCTGGGCGCGGTATCGGCGAACCTGGCTTTGACCGCAATGACCTTCGGCGGGATCTACCTGGGGGGCGGGATTCCGCCCAAAATTCTTCCTTTTTTGCAGGGGGACATTTTTCTGCAGGCGTTCACCCGCAAAGGACGCTTCAAAGGATTCATGGAAAAAATCCCCGTCATGGTCATCCTTGACAGTCGCGCTGCCTTACTGGGCGCTGCGATCATCGCAGAAAGGATGACAGCCGGCGGCACGACAGGTCATGGAGAGGAAAAACAGGCATAAGAAGATGACACGGCAGATGAAATGGAGATCGCGAGCGCTGGGGGAAATCGCTGGTTTTCTTGTCCTGGTTTTCGGAATCCTCTTTCTCCTCGTCTATAATACCGAACAGCTGGGGTATCAATGGCAGTGGTACCGGATCCCGAAATATTTACTGTCTTTCAGGGATGGGACGATCATACCGGGTCCGCTTATCCAGGGCTTGCTGGTGACCTGCCGCATCACTTTTGTGAGCTTTCTGCTGGCATTCACTATTGGACTGGTGACCGCGCTTTTGCGCCTTTCCCATTCCTTCGTGGGACGGGGAATGGCCCGTGGGTATCTGGAGATTGTCAGGAACACGCCGCTCCTCGTGCAGATATTTTTCGTTTATTTTGTCCTGGGTCCTATTCTCGGTATAAGCAGGTTCTATGCGGCGGTGTTGGCACTCAGTTTTTTTGAGGGCGCCTATGCTTCGGAAATCATCAGGGCAGGCATTGTTTCAATCCCCAG
Source organism: uncultured Desulfobacteraceae bacterium (assembly GCA_964511755.1). Classification (GTDB taxonomy): domain Bacteria; phylum Desulfobacterota; class DSM-4660; order Desulfatiglandales; family Desulfatiglandaceae; genus B46-G9. The sequence goes on from CAZEGG010000011.1 coordinate 13,279, forward strand.
AGGGCAGTGGGACGCGGCCTACAGCCTGGGGCTCACGAAACTTGGGGCCTATCGCAAGGTCATATTGCCGCAGGCAATACGGTGGGTCCTTCCTCCATTGACGAGCCAGGCGATATCCCTGGTAAAGGACTCAGCCCTGGTGAGTACCATAGCCGTTTATGACCTCACCATGCGGGGAGAAGAGATCATTTCGGAGACCTTCCTGGTCTTCGAGGTATGGTTTACGGTCGCGGCCATCTACCTCGTGCTGGCGCTGATCCTGTCCATTGTCATCAATGTCATGGAGAACCGGCTCAGGGTGCCGGGTTAATATTAATATGATACTTCACACAGAGCGAGCAGAGATAACAGATTTTTAACAACAAAAACAAAAAATTATTTTCTCCGATAGCTTTGTGCCTCGAGCGAATGACATGAGCGGACGTGAGTGAATGTCTTCTACCATCAATGTTGAATCATGAAAGGAGTGAATCAATGGGAACCAGAAAAGGAATAATTCTGTTGACAGCGCTTGCGTTGGTATTGTGCATGCCGATGTTCAGCCAGGCGGGAAAGATCCAACAAGAGCTCGTGAGAGAGAGCACCATTGAACAGGCGCTCAGACGCGGCGTTCTGCGCGTGGGGATGTCCACCTTCGTTCCGTGGGCAATGAAGGATAAAACCGGGAAACTGGTGGGGTTCGAGATCGATGTGGCAAAGAGAGTTGCGAAGGATATGGGAGTGAAGGTACAGTTCGTGCCTACCAAATGGGCGGGCATCATCCCGGCCCTTCTTACGGGAGAGTTTGACGTGATCATCGGCGGCATGGGCATCCTCCCGAAACGAAACCTGAAGGTCAATTTCAGCATTCCCTACGACGAGACGGGGATGTCGATCGTAGCGAACAAAAAACTGGCCGCGGGCTTCAAGAGCCTGGAAGATTTTAATCATAAGGGTGTGATATTGGCGGTCAGGCTGGGTGCGACGCCCGTTGCCGCAGCGAAGAAGTACATGCCGAAGGCGGAACTCCGACAGTTTGACGACGAATCCCAGGCGATTCAGGAGGTGGTGAATGGAAGGGCATATGCCATGGTTGCCTCGGCTCCTCTCCCTGCGTTCCTTGCTTTGAAATATCCCGGGACTCTATTTCTGCCCCTGAAGGGTACGTTCACCAAGGAGCCCATCGGGTTTGCGGTGCGCAAAGGTGACTTCGACACCCTGAATTTTTTCAACAACTGGATCACTGTGGTGAAGGCTGAAGGATGGCTTAAGGAACGGAAGCACTACTGGTTTGAGACGAGGGACTGGGAAGGTCTGCTGAAATAGGCTTTCGAATTGCAGGATATTTCGGCAGGAAGCTATGAAGAAAAGATTGTCCATCCTGGATATAGTTCTGATTCTGTTCATCATAGGCGCTGCGGCCTGGCTTCTCTACCGGATCAGAATAGGACTTGAATACCGGTGGAACTGGTCTGCGATTCCCCAGTATCTCCTGAGGTTTGATTCGAAAAAAGGGGCATGGGTATCGAACCTCTTGCTCCAGGGCCTTTTCACCACGATTCGCCTGAGCATATGGGGCACCCTGCTGGCCACCTTCCTGGGTATGGCTATGGGCTTGTGCCGGATAAGCAGGAGTCTTTTCCTGCGACTTGTCTCCCGGATCTATGTTGAGTTTCACCGGAACCTTCCTCCCATTGTCCTGATCTTTCTTTACTATTACTTTATCAGCACTCAGGTGATGGGGGCCCTGGATGTCGAGGGTTTCATGCAATCCCTGCCAGCGGGATATCAGCACTTCCTGGCGTTTCTCTTCACTCCACCGAGTCTCGTTGTTCCTTTTGCGTCGGCGTTGATTACCCTCGGGATCTTTGAAGGGGCCTACATCGCGGAAATTGTGCGGTCGGGCATTCAGTCCATCGAGAAGGAACAATGGGAGGCGGGACGCGCCATCGGTCTGTCACGGTGGCAGCTGATGCGGCTGGTCATCTTCCCTCTGACCATCAGGAAGATCCTCCCGCCCCTGGCCGGCCAGTTTGTTTCTACCATAAAGGATTCAGCTATTGTCTCCGTTATCTCCGTGCAGGAATTGACCTTTCAGGGGATGGAATTGATGGCGTCCACCTACCTGGTTTTTGAGATATGGATCACTATCACGATCCTGTATATGGCTCTGACGGTCCCCGTCTCCCTGTCGATCCAGCGTCTGGAGACCCGGCTCAGGAGGCATATTTCATAGTCTCAAAAAAATAGGTTTGGGCCTGAAGACAACAGGATCTTTCTTGTGTAAGCTTATTGAATGTCAAATTCCAAAATCCAAATGTCAAATCAATGTCAAATGCCAAATGACCAAATAGAAAAACAGCCGCACAGGCATGAGCCGCAGGCTGACGCAGAGATTGTGAAAAATGGCCGTTTATGGATTGGAAACTAGGGGGAGCAGATGATTAAATACACCGGGATAAACCATCTGGCCATGGCCACAAATGATATGGACCGTACCATTCGCTTCTGGCGGGACCTTTTGGGAATGCGTCTGGTGGCGGGCCTGGGAAGGGCCGGCTACCGGCATTACTTTTTCGAGATCTCGGAGCACGATATGATCGCTTTTTTCGAATGGCCGGATGTGAAAAACATTCCTGAAAAGGATCACGGCGTGCCGGTAAAGGGTCCCTTGGCCTTTGATCATGTGTCGTTTGAGGTGGAGACCGACGAGGACCTGTGGAACCTCAAGGCTCGCCTGGACGCGGCAGGCTTCTGGGTTTCGGAAGTGGTCGACCACGGGTTTATCCATTCCATTTACAGCTTTGATCCCAATAATATCCCGATAGAATTCAGCGCTCCGGTGTCTGTGGTGGACGTGAGGAAGTCTCCCAGAATGAGGGACCGGCAGCCGGGTTCTGTCTCACGGGAAGGACCTGATCCCCAGGCAGGACACTGGCCCTCTGCGAAACCTGTCCCCAATGAAGATAAGATCGTCTATCCGGGAGAAGGAAGAACCTTCCTGGAAGCCGAAAATGAGGGATAACGCAGGGGATCTATGGTTAAAGAGAGGACAGCGGAAAGGATCATTGTCTTCGGGAGGTATCCTGTTCCGGGAAAAGTGAAAACCCGCCTCATACCGGTTCTGGGGCGTACCGGGGCCGCGGCTTTGCAGCAGCGGCTCACCGAAGCGACCCTCCGGACGGTCAGAAAGTTCGCAGTCGGGCCTGCGGCAGCAACGGAGCTCTGTTTCGAGGGCGGCAGCAAAAGAAAGGTGCACCGCTGGCTGGGCCGCATGGACCTCTTCTCGCAACAGGAACCGGGGGACCTCGGTGCGCGAATGGGGGCTGCATTTCTGAAGGCCTTCCGGAACGGCTGCAGGAAAGTGGTGCTTGTGGGGACCGATATTCCCGATTTAAAGCAGGTCCATTTGCAGGAAGCATTTGAGGGGCTCCGGGACAACGATGTGGTTGTCGGTCCCAGTACGGACGGCGGGTACTGGCTCATCGGGATGAACAGGCCCCTCGATGTTTTCAGAGGTATTGAATGGGGAAGCGGCGGCGTACTTCACCAAACCCTCAGGACGGTGAAGAGCAGGGGTCTGAAATGTCGCCTCCTGGATCCCCTCCGGGACATCGACACGGTTGAAGATCTGAAGGGCTGGGTTCCCGGACCTGTGCAGAAGCGGCCGTACCTGTCCGTGATCATTCCCACCTTGAATGAAACCATCAGCATCTCCGGAACCATCGCGCGCGCGAGGGATCCTGACGCGGAAATCATTGTCGTTGACGGCGGCAGCGCTGACCGCACGAGAGACAGGGCAAAGGATGCGGGCGCCATGGTCATCGAAAGCGAAAAGGGACGAGCCTTCCAGCAGAACACGGGGGCGAAAGCAGCGCGAGGAGAAATTTTCCTCTTTCTCCACGCGGATACCCGGCTTCCCTCCGGCTACGTGGACCATGTTTTTGAGACGCTTCTGCCGAAAACGACGGCGGCTGGCGCGTTCCGATTCAAGATCGACCGCCGGATTCCGCTCATAGGGGCAGTGGAATGGATGACGAACGTCCGATCGCGCGTGTTTCAATTACCCTACGGGGACCAGGCGTTATTCATGAAAAGAACTCTTTTCGATGCAGCAGGTGGTTTCCCCGGGTATCCTATCGCGGAAGACTTCTATCTGGTACGGCGTCTCAGGAAACACGGCCGTATCAGGATCGCCGAGGCCGAAGCAATCACCTCCGGGAGACGGTGGCAGCATCTGGGCGTGGTTCGAACAACCCTGATTAACTGGCTGATTCTGGCCGGGTGTTATCTGGGAGTTTCCCCCGGTGCCATGGCGCCGCTCTACCGAGTCCCCGAAAGGGCGAAACGCCATTGACAGGACGATGGGTGTCCGAAAGTTGTTGACAGGCTCAGAGAAGCCAGATAAAGACCAGTCCGGGAAAAGACCCATGCACCGGGCAACGACCGACGGATTTGCCGCGGAAAGGCTTCGCCGTGATCCGTCTGGGCATCGGCCTGTTTGAATAGAACGCAAATCGAAAGATTGGAACCGAAGGAGGATATTCATGGATCAGCAGGAATATATTCAGCTCGAAGATCAACTGGGGGCTCACAACTATAAACCACTGGACGTTGTCCTCTGCCGGGGTGAAGGGGTTTGGGTGTGGGATGTGGACGGCAATAAATACCTGGACTGCCTTTCGGCTTACTCGGCGGTGAACCAGGGCCATTGCCACCCGAAGATTCGAGCGGCACTTATCACGCAGGCCGCAAGGCTGACCCTGACCTCGCGCGCTTTTCGCAACGATCAGTTGGGAGCATTTTACCAGGAAATTTGTCAGCTGACCAATTCCCACAAGGTGCTTCCCATGAACAGCGGTGCAGAGGCAGTGGAAACGGTTATCAAAACAGTACGGAAATGGGGATACAAGATCAAAGGCATTCCCAAAGATCAGGCTGAGATCATCGTGTGCGAGAATAATTTCCATGGCAGGACCATTACTATTGTGGGGTTCAGCACCGACGAGAACTCCCGATCCGGTTTCGGTCCTTTTACGCCGGGATTCAAGATTATTCCTTTCGGAGATGCCGAGGCGCTGGAGGCTGCGATTACCCCGAATACGGTCGGTTTTTTGGTGGAACCGATACAGGGGGAGGCAGGGGTAATTATTCCCCCGGCGGGGTACCTCAAAAAGATAAGGGATATTTGCACCAGAGAGAACGTGGTCCTGATTCTCGATGAGATCCAGACTGGTCTGGGGCGAACCGGAAAACTCCTGGCAGAAGAACACGAAGGCATAGAAGCTGACCTGACCCTCATCGGCAAGGCACTATCAGGAGGATTTTACCCGGTCTCCGCTGTCTTGTCCAACACGGAAGTGATGGGGGTTCTCCAGCCCGGTGAACACGGGAGCACTTTCGGAGGGAATCCGCTCGCCTGCGCGATTGCGAGGACTGCATTGAAAGTCCTGGTCGAGGAAGGAATGATCGACAATGCCATGGAAATGGGCAAGTATTTTCTCCAGGGACTTCGCCAGATCAGGAATCCGCAGGTCAAGGAAGTGCGCGGCAAAGGGCTGTTGATCGCGATGGAGTTTTTCCCGGAAGCCGGTGGTGCCCGACAGTATGCTGAAAAACTCAAGACAAAGGGGCTGTTGTGCAAGGAAACCCATGAAAATACCGTTCGTTTCGCACCGCCGCTTGTGATCTCAAAAGATATCGTCGACTGGGCGCTTGAGGGCATTGCATCGGTTCTGGCAGAAGGATAGAAGACGGCGCCAAGTTTCCCTTTACTGAAAAGACCAGCCCCGAGCCTTGGAACGGGATCCCGTCAAAGGCGGGACTTCCGGAGGCCCCTTGCCGAGGCGGCCCGGAGCATGGTCCTCCGGACCCCGGTCTCTACTTATGAACGGGCTCGAAGAGAAGCCATCCGGTCCATCAGTCGCCCATTTCCGCCATATAATCGTCGTACAATGTTTCCAGGGCAAGCTTATGTTTTGCTTCTTCCTGACACAGCACCTTGAAGATCTGCTTCATTTCTTTGTCATCGATTTCCAGCGCAAGTTTGTTATAGAGGTCCAGGGATTTTTCTTCCCGTTTCATGGCGAGGCGCAGGATATCCGCGTAGGGCATGCCCTTTTCATAGGGAATGTCAACCAGGTAATTGCTGCGCTTCATGTCGGGAATCCATTTGAACTGATAGTCGACGATGGTTTTTTCCCCCTTGAGAAAGCCTTCGAGCAGGGCGCGGTGCTTACGCTCCTCATTGGCAAAATCCTTAAACATTTTGCGCGCATCTGAATACTCCTGCCGGGCACTCGCGTCTTCATAAAAGGAGACCGCCTCTTTTTCTCTCTCGATGGCAAATTCAATGATTTCCTTTAGGTTGTTGAAATTCATGATGTCATTCCTCCTGTTCCGCTATTCGACCAGTTTGAATTTTGCTTTGACCGCATTGCATACGGGGCAATTGTCGGGCGGGCTGTCTTCGCTGATGTAGCCGCAAACCTGGCACACGTAATACTTGGTCTGGCGCTCAGCCAGCATATCATTCATGGCTCTCTTGTAAAGTTCCGCGTGCCTGCTCTCCACATCCCGTGCGTTGGAAAATGCCCGCAAGGCGCCCTGATTGTTTTCATCAGCGGCAACCTTGATAAGTTCTGGATATTCTTCTACATTGGCCTTGATCTCATTGTGGAAAGCAGCGTCAAGGTTCTCTTCCGTTGAACCTACCTTGCCCCGCATGAGGAGAAGATACCGGCGGGCATGCACCGATTCAGCATCCGAGACAGCTCTGAAAAGACGCCCGATTTGCGCATAGCCCTCCAGGTCGGCCTTCTTCGCGAAAGCGTCGTTCCGGATGGCTGCCTTTGATTCGGCGGCGAATGCATAGGCGAGATTCTCTTCTGTTTTTTCAGACATTCCAGGTGAACCTCCTTTTTTGAAATTTCAGAATAGGGCTGATTTTTTCCCGGAATCATGGTATAAAAAATAAGAATAAAGCCGGGCATTATCTGTATTACGCTATTTTTTCCTCAAAGGCAATCGTGTTTGGCGGGAACCATACGGAAATAAGGCAAAAATTACGACAGGAGGAAAGACATGAGTTATACCGAAGAATCGTTGAAAGGAAAACTACTAGAAATGTATCCGGAAATTACAACCTATGGACTGAGCACAAAACTCCAGTTTGACGAGAGCAAAAATGCCTGGGTGGTAACTTTTACGAAAGGCGCAAGCAGCCGTCATGCCTTTCTCGATAAGAGGGATGCGGATGCCTGTATGGACGGGAATGCGTGCATCTATCTGGGAGTTCTGATCGCCCAGTACATCAAGGATCTTGAAGCGGAACTCTCCGGAAAATAAAGGCGATTTCTCTCCAAATGGGAAAGGATAATGCATGCGCTCTTGAGGTGAAGAGCCAGGTACGGCACTCCCATAGCGGGAAAGGAGGGACAGGAGATGGAAGAAGAAGAGAGAAGGGTACCGGAAGAAGAAGGAAAGAAAAAGGAAGAGAAGCAGTTGAAGGAAGAACTCCCGACGTGTACCACTGCCCCGAGCGCCGAACAGGCGCGGGCGTCGGATGAAGATGAACCCTGTGATGACGGCAGGAGCGGATAGGGAGAAAAGGAGACACCCCATGATGAAAAGATATGTGATCATCGGAAACGGCGTCGCAGGGACAACCGCGGCGGAAAATATTCGCAAGGGCGATGACCAGGGAAAAATCATTATTATCACGGACGAGGACCTTCCTTTTTATTACCGGGTACGACTGAATGAATTCGTGTCCGGGGATCTGGCCGAGCAGGATCTTGTTGCGAGAGGAGAAGAGTGGTACCGCGAGCGGGCGATTGAACTCAGATTGCGCACCCGGGGAATCGATGCGAAGCCTGCCGAGAAGACGGTACTTACGGACAAGAAAGAGGAACTTGCGTATGACGTTCTGCTGGTCGCAACCGGGAGCCATTCCTTCATTCCGCCCATAAAAGGGGCCGAAACCAAGGGGGTCTTTGCCCTTCGGAACATCATGGATGCACGGAATATTTCCTCCGCCGCGAGAGAGCATAATAACGTGATTCTCATCGGAGGCGGATTGCTCGGACTCGAGACCGGGAATGCCCTGCGAAAACTGGGAAAAGAGATCATGGTGGTGGAATTCTTCCCGAGGCTTCTCCCGAGACAACTCGACGTGGAAGGGGCAAAGCGGCTCCAGAGAATTATGGAGAGGATGGGATTTGCTTTCAGGCTCGGCGCGAAAACCCTTGAAATACGAGGGGGAGATCGCGTGGAAGGGGTCCTCCTCGAAGGAGGGGAAACGCTTCACGGGGAAATGGTGATTATTTCCGCGGGTGTTCGTCCCAACATGGAGCTTGCCGGGCCCCTGGGGTTGGAGTGCGACAAGGGCATCAAGGTGAATGAAGAACTCCGGACAAACCAGCCGGACATCTTTGCAGCCGGCGATGTGGCCGAATTCAGGGGAATGCCGTACGGCATCTGGCCTGCGGCCATGGAACAGGGGAAAATCGCAGGGGCCAACATGGCAGGAGGCAGTGAAAAGTATGACGGGACCACCATGGCAAGCAGTCTGAAAGTGGTGGGGATCGATCTTGCCTCGGCCGGAAATATCGACGTTGAGGGCGACTTCGAATCAAGAGTTGTCCAGGACGATAAAGTCTATAAGAAGATGGTCATTGAAGGGAACAAGGTCATCGGCTGCATCATGCTGGGGGACACCAAAGGGTTCAACAGGGTGACCAAGGCAATGGCGGAAGGACGGGATGCATCGACTGTCTCGGATCTCTTCTCCGATAAATAGGGAGAACGGGCAGATAGGATCATGACCTGATTAAAGGCGCAGCCATGGATGTGAGGAAGGGAAACCGCAAGCTAGTTCTCGTCGGGATCATCGGCATTGCCGCAGGCCTCGTCATCGCTTTTTTTCTGAGCCGCCAGGTTTCGGGCATCTCTCTCCCTTCGAACAAGATACCTCCGAATGCAAAATCCGATTTCGGGTTGATGGCGGAGGCCTGGAATTCCATCCGGGCCCACTATGTGGACCGGAAGGCCATTCAACCCCGCCCGATGACATACGGCGCTATCAGCGGGATGGTGGATGCCCTCGGAGATACCGACCACAGCACTTTTCTCTCTCCTGACATGATCAAAGCGGAACAGGAATTCACCGCGGGCAAGTACAAAGGGATCGGCGCGGAGATCAGAATGAAGGGAGGGCATGTGGTCATCGTAACGCCGCTGGACGGCTCTCCCGCCCAGAAAGCCGGCCTCCGTCCGGGACAGATCATCATCAGGGTCAACGGCAAAGACATCACGGGCCTCAGCCTGATCCAGGTGGTAAAGCTGATTTCGGGACCTGCGGATACCAGAGTCACTCTCAGGATACAGGACCCGGACACCGGGCAGACCCGGGATGTCACCCTCGTGAGGGCCGCCATCACGATGAACAACATTTCCTGGCACCGGCTGCCGGGAACAAATGTCGCTCACCTTCGGATTGCGGGCTTCAGCCAGGGTGTTACAGAGGACCTGAAGCAGGCACTGCACGCAATCAAGCGAGAAGAATTAGCGGGACTCATCCTGGATCTGCGCAATAATCCCGGAGGGCTGCTCTCTGAGGCGGTCTCTACGGCGAGCCAGTTTCTCTCAAAGGGCAACGTGCTCCTGGAAAAAGATGCCGAGGGCCGGATTACTCCCGTAGCGGTGGAGACAGGCGGGCTTTTCGAACTCATGCCTATGGTATGCCTGGTGAATGGCGGGACAGCCAGCGGCGCTGAAATTGTAGCCGGAGCGCTGCAGGACCATCGGCGGGCGAACCTGGTGGGAACGACCACTTTCGGCACCGGCACCGTGCTGGAACAGTTTCCCCTCTCCGACGGCTCGGCCCTCTTGCTGGC